>JAACVA010000051.1 GCA_009992615.1 Rhodobacterales bacterium | reverse complement strand
CAGCAAGGCGCGCGATACCGCCGTGAAATCGGCTCTGAAGGCGGATGGGACCGAAGCGCGCAGTTTTCCGGGCCATGTGTTGTTCGAGCCCTGGACGGTGGAAACCAAGACCGGCGGATTTTACAAGGTCTACACCCCGTTCTGGAAGGCGGTGAAAGACAGTGATCTGTCTGCCGCCCTTGCGGCGCCTGGGCGTATCCCCACACCTGCAACATGGCCCGAAAGCGATGACATCGCCGCCTGGCACATGGGCGGCGCGATGCAGCGCGGCGCGGTCGTGGTTGCGCCTTTTGCGAATGTCGGTGAAGCTGCGGCACAGGCACGGCTGGGCGCCTTCACCGACAAAGGGCTCGCCGGATACGAGGCGGCGCGCGATTGCCCTGCCGCCAGCGGCACCAGCCGGCTGAGCGAAAACCTGACCTATGGCGAGATTTCGCCGCGTGCCTGTTGGCACGCCGGGATGCGGGCCCTGCACGAGGGCAAGCCGGGCGCCGAGACTTTCCTGAAAGAACTGGTGTGGCGCGATTTCGCCTATCACCTGGTGCATCACACGCCGCGCATCGTGTCGGGAAACTGGCGCCCGGAATGGGATGGCTTTCCCTGGAACGAGGATGAAAGCCGCCCCGAGATCGTCGCCTGGAAACAGGGGCGCACGGGAATCGCCTTTGTCGATGCCGCCATGCGCGAAATGTATGTGACCGGCCACATGCACAACCGCGCCCGGATGATCGTTGCGTCGTACCTGACGAAACACCTGCTCAGCCATTGGCGGATCGGGCAAAAGTGGTTCGAGGATTGTCTGATCGATTGGGACGCCGCCAGCAATGCCATGGGCTGGCAGTGGTCTGCCGGGTCGGGGCCCGATGCGGCACCCTATTTCCGGGTCTTCAACCCGGTGACGCAGTTGGACAAGTTCGACCATGACCGCGCCTATGTCGACCGCTGGATCGCCGAGGGCCGGGCGCGGCCACACCGCGACGCACTGGCCTATTTTGACGCCGTGCCGCGGGCCTGGGGCCTGTCGCCACAGGATCGTTACCCCGATGCGATAATGGACGTGGCACAGGGGCGCAAACGCGCCCTGGCGGCTTATGAAAATCGGGCAGGGTGACGGATGCCTTTGCGTCAGGTGAAACAAATGCATCTTGCCTTGGGTGGTTTTTCTGAAAAAACACAGGGGCTTGTTTGCCGGGCGGCGCAACACTACCGTATTTTGCGGTGAGTTTGGAGTGGTGATGGACGTATTGACGACAGTTGCGGGGCAAAAGGATTTGCCACGCTATTTCGAACAGGTGTTCGGTATGGCCTGCCAGATGCGCAACGGTCGGCTGGATTTCGTTTTGTCCGATGGCCGGGTGTTTCGCGCCACCGGCACGGCCAGCGCTTGGCCCGTGGCCGAATTGCGGGTGCACAACCGCGATCTGTTCGCGCGGCTGATCCGCGAAGGCGATCTGGGGTTTTGTGACGCCTATCTGGATGAACACTGGTCCACCCCCGATTTGCAGGCATTTCTCGATCTCTGCAACGCCGACAATTGGGATGTTTATGACAGCTTTCCGGGCATGTCTCTGGTGCGGATGCTGGAACGTGCGCGGTTCTGGCTGATCGGGAATTCCAAGGCGCAGGCGAAAAAGAACATCGCCGCCCATTACGATCTGGGCAATGATTTCTATGGCTTGTGGCTGGACGACACGATGACCTATTCCAGCGCCCTGTTCACCAGCGGTCAGGAAAGCCTGGAAGCGGCGCAGGCGGCGAAATATGCCAGCATGATCGATCAGATGGGGGCCAAGGCCGGCGATCACGTTCTGGAAATCGGCTGTGGCTGGGGCGGCTTTGCCGAATATGCGGCGGCCCAGCGGGGGCTGCGGGTGACCTGCCTGACGATCAGCCGCGCGCAATATGACTTTGCGCTTGCGCGAATCGCCAAGGCCGGCCTGTCCGACAGGGTGACGATCAAGTTGCAGGATTACCGCGATGAAACCGGCACATACGACGGCATTGCCAGCATCGAGATGTTCGAGGCGGTGGGCCAACGCTATTGGCCGACCTATTTCAAAACGGTCCGTGATCGGCTGAAACCCGGCGCCAACGCCACGCTGCAAATCATCACGGTGCAGGAAAGCCGCTGGGACGCCTACCGCAAATCGGTGGACTTCATCCAGAAATACATCTTTCCGGGGGGCATGTTGCCAGCTCCTTCGGTGCTGCGCGCCGAGGTGGAAAAGGCCGGGCTCAGCGTGCTGCGCTCGATCGAATTCGGTGACAGCTATGCCCAGACCCTGCGCCGCTGGCACGAAAGTTTCAACCACCGCTGGGATGATGCGCGCGCGTTGGGGTTTGACGACCGGTTTCGCCGAATGTGGAATTTCTACCTGGTATCTTGCGTTTCGGCCTTTCAAAGCGGAAACTGCGATGTGACCCAGATCACGATCAAAAGGCCCGCATAACCCGATGTATCCCACCGCCGCCAAGCTGGTTGCCGGGCTTATCTTCGCGGCACTGGCGTTTTTCATTTCCGGCCTAGTGATCCCGAATATCCCCTTTGGCGAAAATACCCCGGTCAGTTTTGGCCTGATCAACGCGGCCATCGGGTTTGTACTGGGCTGGCGCGTCTGCGGGCGCCGCGCCGGTGAGGGGTATGGCTTTGCCGCGGCCTATGCGATCACGGCGGTGGTGGCGATTGTGTTCTGGGCGCTGTTGTGGTGGGCGGGGCGCGAGATGATCGAACGGTCGCTGGATCTGTATTACGACGATCCGATCGAAGCGCTGGAAGAAACAGTGCGTCTGATGGTCGAATATTCCGGTTATCTTCTGGGCAATAACGTGCTGCCCGCGCTGGCGGCGGGGGCGCTGTTCTGCGGCGTGGTGGTGGAATGGGTGGGCCAGAAAAACGCCAGACCACAAGAATGACCAATGGCTGATCTGTTTTTGTTCGGAACGCTGCTGGACAGCAATCTGCGGCGCATCGTGGCAGGCTGCGATCTGCCCGGTGTCGCCGCGCATTTGCCGGGCCACGGGGTGTGGCGCGCCGCAGGGGGCGATTATCCGGTGTTGGGGTACGATGCAGTGCAGGGGGCCGATGGTTTGCTGTTGTGCGACGTGCCGGAAACGGCATTGGCGCGCCTGCATTTCTATGAGGAAGGGTTCGGCTATGTTACCGGCACCGTTTGCGTGCAGGTGGCGGGGGGGGCGGCACGGGCGGCTTTGGTTTACCTGCCTGCCACGCCGGACCGGCCCAGCGGCGTTGCATGGGATCTGGCGACATGGGCGGCAGGCTGGGGCGCGCTGACGCGGCGCGCGGCGGGTGAGGCGATGTCGTATTTCGGGCGGTTGACGGGGGCCGAACTGCGCGCCGCCATGGGCACCATCCGGATGCGTGCCGATGCGGCCTTGCGCGCGGTAACCGACAAGCCGCATCTCGACTGGCACGATCCCGCGCTGCGTCGTGACAACGTGACCGTTCTGTCGGCGCAGATCCCCTATGTGCAGTATTTTGCCGTCGGGGAATACGAAATCACCCACACCCGGTTTGACGGCACGACCAGTGGCCAGATGAACCGCGCCGCGTTTCTGATGGGCGATGCGGTGACGGTGCTGCCTTATGATCCAGTGCGCGACAGGGTGCTCTTGGTTGAACAGTTCCGGTTCGGGTTGTTCCTGCGCGGCGATCCCGTCCCCTGGAGCCTTGAGCCGGTGGCGGGGCGGATCGACCCCGGCGAAACCCCCGAACAGGCGGCGCGCCGCGAAGCGGTCGAGGAATCGGGGCTGAACCTGCACCGTCTGATCAAGATCGGCCAGCATTACCCCAGCCCCGCTGCGGTGAGCGAATGCCTGTACAGCTTTGTCGGTCTGTGCGACCTGCCGGATATTGGCCTTGGGTCGGGCGGGCTGGCCAGCGAGCATGAGGACATCCGCACCCACATCATGACCTTCGATGATCTGCTGGCGCTGGCCGATGCCGGCCAGATCGAGAACACGCCGCTGTTGTTCACCCTGTACTGGATGGCGCGCGAACGCGGCCGCCGCCCGTGTGCCTTTGCTTGAGTTTGCCACCGGGGGGGCCTAGAACAGGCAAACACCCGGGAAGGACAGCTTATGACGATTCACCGCGATCTGGCCGCCGCGATTGGCAACACCCCTTTGATCCGGTTGAACGGCCCGTCCGAGGCGACGGGATGCGAGATTCTGGGCAAGGCAGAATTCATGAACCCCGGACAGTCTGTAAAGGACCGCGCCGCGCTGTTCATCATCCGCGATGCCGTGGCGCGGGGCGATCTGCAACCGGGCGGCACCATCGTTGAGGGAACGGCGGGAAACACCGGCATCGGGCTGGCCCTCGTGGGCAGTTCGATGGGGTTTCGCACCGTTATCGTGATCCCGGAAACCCAGAGCCAGGAAAAAAAGGACATGCTGCGCCTTGCGGGGGCCGAATTGGTGCAGGTGCCTGCCGTGCCGTACAAGAACCCCAACAATTATGTCCGCTATTCCGGCCGCCTGGCCGAGGCGTTGGCGCGCAGCGAACCCAATGGTGCGATCTGGGCCAACCAGTTTGACAATGTCGCCAACCGTCAGGCGCATGTGCAGACCACCGGCCCGGAAATCTGGGAACAGACCGGGGGGCGTGCAGATGGCTTTATCTGCGCTGTCGGCTCGGGTGGGACATTGGCCGGGGTGGCGCAGGTTCTGCAACCCAAGGGCGTCAAGGTGGGTCTGGCCGACCCCGAAGGTGCGGGATTGTTGAAGATTTACACCGGTCTTGACAACCCCGGCAATTCGATCAGCGAAGGCATCGGGCAAGGGCGGATCACCGCCAATCTTGAAGGTTTCACCCCCGACATGGCGTGGCGCGTGGAAGATGCCGAGGCTTTGCCGATCGTGTTCGATCTGTTGGCGCAGGAAGGGCTGTGCCTCGGCGGATCATCGGGGGTGAACGTCGCGGGGGCGATGCGCATGGCGCGCGATATGGGGCCGGGCCACACCATCGTGACCATCCTGTGCGATTACGGGACGCGCTATCAGAGCAAGCTGTACAATCCGGCGTTCCTGCGCGAGAAAGGTCTGCCGGTGCCCGGCTGGTTGGGCGAAGGCGGGCGGGTTTTGCCGACGGTGTTTCAGGAATGACAGCAGGCGCGCAGGTTTCATTGCGCGCCTGTCTTGCGGCCTTCTTGGTCTGGCTGGCCCTTGCGGTTTCAGCGCCGGCCCAAAGCGATCTGGATTATGCCACCTGGGAAAATCTTGCCGCGCGGGTCGAGACGACACTGGAATCCGGGCGCGCGTCGGATCTCGTGCTGGCTCAGTTGCGCGTCGATGTGGTTGTCTGGCGGGAACGGTTTCTGGCCGCCCAGGGCATCAATGAAACCCGCATCGCCACCTTGCAGGCGCAGCTTGCCGCGTTAGGCCCCCCGCCGGGTGAGACCGACCCGCCCGAGACCGCAGATCTGACCACCCGGCGCAGCGAACTGGCTGCGCAACTGGCCCGTCTTCAGGCCCCCAGACGCACGGCGGAAGAGGCCTATAACCGCGCTGGTGGTCTGATCCGCGAGATCGACACCACCCTGCGCGACCGGCAGGCCGCCGAGGCGCTGAGCCTGGGACCATCGCCGCTGAACCCCGCCCTCTGGTCGCCGGCCCTTACGACGCTCAGGCGCAGCCTGGATCACCTGAGGGTGGAAGTCATCGAAGGGCTGGGCGCGGCCGGGGCAACGGCGATGTGGCGGCAGAATTTATTGCCCTTGGTGTTCTTCCTCGCCGTGGCGCTGGCGCTGGTGCTGCGGGGGCGGGCCTGGATGGAATGGCTGACCCTGCGGTTCTACGGCGGTTCGATGGGCGATGGCAGTCCGGCCATCGCTTTTGTCGTATCGCTGGGCCAGGTCATCGTGCCGGTGCTGGGCATGTTCGCCTTGCGCGAGGCGGCGTTTCTCAGCGGCCTCCTGGGCCTGCGGGGCCAGATCATGGCCCAGGCGTTGCCGCTGCTGGGGGTCATGGCCTTTGGTGCTGTCTGGCTGGGGGCACGGGTGTTTCCACGCCGCGATACGATCAGCGGCCCGATCCCGCTGAGCGGTGACAAGCGCGCCGAGGGGCGGGTTTATGCCATGCTGCTTGGGCTGCTGTTGTGCGCCGATTTCCTGTTGCGCCGTCTGGCCGAATTCGACCGCTATGATACCGCAACCCGCGCCGTGCTGTTCTTTCCGCTGCTGGTAATCGGTGGGATCGTGCTGTTCAGGCTGGGCCTGTTCTTGGTGCGCGTGCGGCTGAATGCCCCGCCGCAAGATGGCGCGCAGGACCGTCAGATCAGCCATTTTGGCCAGATGATCCGGCTGCTGGGGCGGGTCACCATCGTGATCGGCGGTATGGGCCCCGTGTTGGCTGCGGTCGGATACGGCACAGCTGCCAACTTGGTGATCTATCCTGCAGTTCTCAGCCTGGCGTTGCTGTCGCTGCTGGCGGTGTTGCGGCTTGTCTCGCGCGATTTCTTTGCGCTTTTCCGGGGTCTTGACGAGGCCCGCGCGAACGAGGCCCTGACCCCGATTCTGATTGTCTTTGCCTTGTCAATCCTGTCGCTGCCGGTGTTCGCGTTGATCTGGGGCGCGCGTGTGACCGACCTGTCCGAACTGTGGACGCGGTTCCGCGAAGGATTTTCCATCGGTGAAAGCCGGATTTCGCCCAGTGATTTCCTTGTGTTTCTTTTGGTCTTTGCGCTTGGCTATGGCCTGACCCGGCTGTTGCAGGGCACGCTGAAAAACGCGGTCCTGCCAAAGACACATATTGATACCGGCGGGCGCAATGCCATCGTGGCGGGCATCGGCTATGTCGGTATTCTGCTTGCGGTGATCTTTGCCATCACCTCGGCGGGGATCAACCTGTCGTCGTTGGCGATTGTCGCCGGGGCCTTGTCGGTGGGCATCGGGTTTGGCCTTCAGAACATCGTGTCGAACTTTGTCAGCGGCATCATCCTGTTGATCGAGCGGCCGATTTCCGAGGGGGACTGGATCGAAGTGGGCGGCAACATGGGCTATGTGCGCGACATTTCCGTGCGCAGCACCCGGATTGAGACGTTCGACCGCACCGATGTGATTGTGCCCAATGCCGATTTCGTGTCGGGCACCGTCACCAACTGGACCCGGGGCAATCTGACGGGCCGCATCATCGTGCCGGTCGGCGTGGCTTATGGCACCGACACCCGGCTGGTCGAACGGGTGCTGCGCGACATCGCCGAGGCACATCCGTTGGTGGTGGTCACGCCGCCGCCGGCGGTGCTGTTCATCGACTTCGGGGCTGACAGTCTGAACTTCGAAATCCGCGCGATCCTGCGCGACGTAAATTTTTCGCTTGCGGTGAAATCCGACATGAACCACGCCATCGTGGCACGGTTTGCAGAACAGCGAATCGAAATTCCATTTGCACAGCGCGACATATGGCTGCGCAACCCCGAGGCATTGTCGCCCCGACCGCCCCCTGCCAAAGCCACCACGCCTGACCCAGAAACCCGACATCCGGCTGTGGCAGACGCTGCCCTTGCCGACATCGCCGGTCCGGAAACGATGCCACCGGAAAGCGACGATGCGAGACCCACCCGGTGATTCGTGACGAGGCCTGTCGGACACCTGCCCGCGTGCGCGTTTTCGGCCCCTACCCCCAAGAGACTGATTCGAAACTAAGCCAAAGCGCTCAGGCCCTTGCGAGATAGCGGGTGACGCGTCGAATGTGGGCGATGAGCAGCGAGGCCTCTGCGCTGGCGATGGATTTTTCCCAATCCTTCGACAGGCGGCGGCATCGCCCCGGCCAGGCAAGGATGCGGCGCAGCATCGGATACCGCGCGGCGACGGCTTTCGGTACATCCGGCGCGCCATTGCGATCTTGAATCCCGGCGCTGTGGACCTCGAGCCCGACCAGCAAGCCGCTCGTATCGGTGACGATATGGCGTTTGCGCCCCTTGATCCGCTTGCCGGCATCATACCCGCCAACCCTGCCACTTTCCGTGGTTTTTACGCTCTGGCTGTCGATGATGCCCACCATCGGCCGGGCGATCTCGACGGGTTTACGGTTCAACGCGTCAAGCAGGCCGCCATTGCGCCAGGCGTAGAAATGGCCCCGCGCCGTGGAAACCGGCCGATAGTCGTTGGGCAGCATACGCCATTGGCAACCGGCCGTCGCGATATAGAGGGTCGCGTCGAACATATCGCGCAAATGCGTCCTGCGGGGCCGGCCGGTTGCCCTGACTGGCGGCATCAAAGGCGCGATCACCGCCCATTCCGCGGCGGTCA
>JAACVA010000050.1 GCA_009992615.1 Rhodobacterales bacterium | reverse complement strand
GCCCTTGGTCAGGCCGGGGTTGTCCATTCGGGCGATGGTGCGCAGAGTGCTGGTCTTGCCCGCGCCGTTGCGCCCCAACAGCGCGAGGATCTCGCCTTCGTGGATGTTGAAGCTGACGCCCTGCACGATATAGCTTTCACCGTAATAGGCGTGGATGTCCCAGACCGACAGGAACGCCGGATGGGTGGCGGCGTTGTTGGCATGTTTGTTGAAGGGGGCGTTCATGACATTTCCTTTCAATGGGCCGCTTCGCCAAGGTAGGCTTCTTTTACCTTGGGATGGCCCTTGATATTGTCCGGTGTATCCTCGACCAGCGGCGTGCCCTGGGCCAGAACAGTGATCCGTTCGGCCAGCGAAAACACCACATGCATGTCATGTTCGATGATGCACATGGTGATCGGGCGCGATGCCTTGATTTCCTTCAGCAGGTCGATGGTGTTGTTGGTGTCGGCCCGCGCCATGCCGGCGGTAGGTTCGTCCAGCAGCAGCAGTTTTGGCTGTTGGCTCAGACACATCGCCATTTCCAGGCGGCGTTTGTCGCCACGCGACAGCGAGGCGGCGTGTTCGTTGCGCTTGTCGATCATCTTGACATCGATCAGCATCTTTTCAGCGGCCTCGATGATGTCCTGTTCGTTGGTCACCTGTTCGATGGCGTGCATCCGAAAGGCGCCGTCGCGTTTGGCGAAGATCGGGATCATGACATTTTCAAACACCGTCAGGTCGCCGAAGATCTCGGGGGTCTGGAACACCCGCGAAATCCCCATCTGGTTGATCTGGTGTGGTTTGCGCCCCAGCACCGACTGACCGTCGAACATGACGCTGCCGGTGTCGGGGATCAACTTGCCGATCAGACAGTTCAGCAAGGTGGATTTGCCCGCGCCGTTCGGCCCGATGATGGCGTGCACGGTGTTTTCCATCACGTTCAGGTTCACGTTGTCCAGCGCCTTGAGGCCGCCGAACCGCTTGCCCACATTCTTGACTTCGAGGATGCCCATGATGTGCGTTCCTTATTCTGCGGGTTGTTTGACGGTGTTGGGATCGGCCTTCTTGCGGCGCAACAGCGCGGCAATCTTCTGACCGCCCTGCACCAGACCACCGGGCAGGAAGATCACCACGGCCATGAACATCAGGCCCAGCGTCAGGTGCCAGCCTTTGCCGACAAAGGGGTGGATCAAAGTCACGATCACGTTTTCCAGACCATCCGGCATGAAGGAAAACCATTGGTGCAGGACGTTGTCATTGATCTTGGACAGGATGTTTTCCAGATATTTGATCAAACCTGCCCCCAGAACCGGCCCGATCAACGTGCCCATGCCGCCAAGAATGGTCATCAGAACCACCTCGCCCGAGCGGGTCCACTGCATCCGTTCGGCCCCGGCCAGCGGGTCCATCGCGACCATCAGCCCGCCGGCCAGCCCGGCAAACATGCCCGAGATCACAAAAGCGGCCAGCGTATAGGGCCGCGGGTTAAGCCCGGTATAGCTCATCCGCTGCTGGTTTGATTTCACCGCCCGCAGCATCATCCCGAAGGGCGACCGGAATATGCGGATCGCAATATAGAAGGCCAGGATCATGAACACGGCACACAGGTAATATCCGGCGTTGAAGGTGAACGACCAGCCGCCCAGAGCCACATCCAGACTGTCGCGCATTTCGACGCCAAAGAAGTTGGCCACCGGCAGTGATCCATCAGCCGCGGCCACACCGTCAAGAATCCGCGGATCGTTGAGGGAAAGTTGCAGCCCGGTTTCACCATTGGTGATCGGCGTCAGCACGGAATAGGCCAGCGCATAGGACATTTGTGCAAAGGCAAGCGTCAGGATGGAAAAGTAGATGCCGGATCGCCGCAGTGAAACGAAACCGATCAGCACCGAAAACACCCCGGCAACGAGGATCGAAACCAGAATTGCAGGCAGTACGTTCATCGACAGAAGTTTGAACATCCACACCCCGGCATAGGAACCGGCGCCCAGAAATGCGGCGTGTCCAAAGGACAGATAACCGGTCAATCCGAACAGGATGTTGAACCCGATGGCAAATATGCCAAAGATCAGGAACCGCTGCATCAGGTCGGGATAACCCGCGTTGAATTGCGCTAGTGCCGAATTGCTTGGGAATGGGTTCAGAAGAACCGGCGCACAGATCACCATCGCAATGACAATGAGGAACAGGATTGTGTCTTTTCGTGTCAGGCCCAGCATGGGATCAGTCCTCCATCACGCCTTTGCGCCCCATCAGCCCACGGGGCCGAACGAGCAGGATTATCATTGCCACCAGATAGATCACCACCTGATTGATACCGGGAATCGTCTCGACCACCACACTCATCGAGGCGAAACTTTGCAGGATGCCCAGCAGAAAGCCGGCCAGAACCGCGCCTGGCAGGCTGCCCATGCCGCCCACCACGACCACAACGAATGACAGCACCAGAAAATCCATCCCCATGTTGTAATTGGGCGAAAGGATCGGCGTGTACATCACCCCGGCCAGTCCCGCCACCGCTGCGGCAATTCCGAACACGATGGTAAAACGCTTGTCGATGTTGATGCCCAGCAACCCCACGGTTTCCCTGTCGGCCATACCCGCACGCACCACCATGCCGAATGTGGTGAATTGCAGAAAGGCAAAGACAGCGGCAATGATCACCATGGAAAAGCCGAAATAGACCAGCCGCCAATAGGGATAGATGACTGAATTCACGTCGAACCCGACAAGAACGCCGAAATCGAACGATCCGACAAAGGCCGACGGTGCCCCCATGGGAATGGGGTTGGCGCCATAAAACGCCTTGATGATCTCTTGCAGGACAATGGCCAAGCCAAATGTCACGAGAATCTGGTCGGCATGGGATCGTTTGTAAAAATGCTTGATAAGCCCGCGTTCCATGATCACGCCAATCAGGATCATCACCGGGACGGCAAACAGAATGGCCAATGGCACTGACCAATCAATCACCGCCCGGCCCAACGGTTCGCCCAGCCAGTCATAGATATAGGGCACCTCGATCTTGCGCGGATTGCCCAGAAAATCGGTTTGGGTTTCGTCGATCACGACATGCGAGAATTGCAGCAGACGGTGCAGCGTGACGGCGCAGAAGGCACCGATCATGAACAATGCGCCATGGGCAAAGTTGACAACGCCCAGGGTGCCGAAGATCAGCGTCAGACCAAGAGCGATCAGCGCATAGGCCGACCCCTTGTCGAGACCGGTGAGGATTTGCAGAATAATTGATTCCATGGACGCGGTCCCCGGAGTTTGTATGGCGACGAATGAAATATGATATCGGCCACGCGTCAAAAGGCGCGTGGCCGACCCGGCTGTGCGGTATCAGGCGCCCGGGTTGCAGGTGCCCAGCGACCCACCCTGGAAATCGGGGTGATCGACAGGATAGGTCGCCGTATCGCGCGGCGTGATGTCAACGATTTCAACCAGGTCGAATTCGTTTTCGGGGTTTTCCTTGCCCTTCACCACGACGACATCCTTGAAGCACTGGTGGTCTTCGGCGCGATACAACGTCGGGCCGTTGCCCAGGCCGTTGAATTCAAAGCCTTCCAGGGCTTCGGCCACGGCGCAGGGGTTGAACGACCCGGCCCGTGTGACGGCATCTGCATACAGGATCGCCTGAGCGTAACAGGTCTGTGCCGCCTGCGACGGCGGGAAGCCGTATTTGGTGCCGAAGGATTGCACAAAGGCGTTGGTGCCGGTGTACCGGTCGCCCAGCACGTTCTCGATCTTCCAGTCCCAGTTTTGCGACCCGAAGATACCCTTGATATTGGCACCTGCACCGCGCGCCATAAGTTCGGAGTACAGCGGCACGACGATAGTGAAATCCTTGCCGTTGGCCTGCAAACTGCGCAGGCCGAACTGCACCGCCTGGGTCAGCGAGTTCACCATGTCGCCGCCGTAGTGGTTCAGGACCAGAACATCGGCGCCCGATTGCGCCACAGGCGTGATGTAGGACGAGAAATCGCCGGCACCCACCGGGGTCAGCACGGTGTTGACCGTTTCCCAACCCAGCGCCTCGGTATAGGTGCGCATGGATTTCTCTTGCGACCAGCCCCAGGTGTAATCGGCCGTCAGGTGATAGGCCTTGCGATCCTTGCCGTAATTCGCCTCAAGGATCGGCGCCAAGGCGCGCCCTGACATTTCAGTGTTGAAGAAATGCCGGAACCCGTTGGCGCGCCGGTCCTTGCCGGTTGTGTCGTTCGAATGGGTCAGACCGGCCATGAAGATCACGCCGGCATCCTGGCAAAGACCCTGCACCGCAATCGCCACACCCGAGGACGAGCCGCCCGAGATCATGATCGCGCCGTCTTTTTCGATCATCGACCGCGCCGAGGCCCGCGCCGCGTCCGAGTTGGTTTGCGTATCGCCGGAAACGAAGGTGACGCGCTTGCCCAAAAGCCCGGTCCCGTCAAGATTCTTTTCCGAAAAGGTCTGCAACATCCCGCCATCGCCCTGGCCATTCAGATGCTCGACCGCCAGTTCGAAGGCGCGCAGTTCGTCCAGCCCTTCGTCGGCATAGGCGCCGGTCTGCGGCACGTTGAAGCCAAAGGTCACGGTGTCGCCCTGTGGGGCGTTGGTAAAGCCGGAATGGGCCGCCGACCAGACGGCGCCGGTAAAGATCGTGGGCATCGCCAGACCGGCCCCGGTCGCGGCGCCGGTCTTCATCAGCCCTCGGCGTGTGAAGTTCGATTTCGACATGAAGTCTCCTCCCGTTACACTTACGTGGCCCCGGGCGGTTTGCCTGCCCCGGACCTGTCCCTTGACAGGACTGTGGCAAAGGTGCGCCGATGTCGAAAATTTTGCAACAAAGGCTTCATTTACTTTACGAATTCTGTAAATTAGTGAACCAGATCGAAAATAAATTTGTAAAGAAATTATCGGCATGGTGCAGAAAGTGACGGGTGCGACTGATCAATTCACCGGGCCTCATCGCGGGCTGACCGGGGGGCGTATCCGTGCGCGGCGGCTTGATCTGGGATTGCGGCAGGGCGATCTGGCCGAACGGATGGGGATTTCACCGTCTTATCTCAACCTGATCGAACATGATCGCCGCAAGATCGCGGGCAAACTGTTGGCCAAGGCGGCGCGCGCGCTGGACACCGATGTGGCAACTCTTGCTCGGGGCGCGGGTGCGGCACTGATCGACGGGCTGCTGGATGCTGCCGCCATGGCGCCCGACCCCGGCCCCGATCTGCCCCGCTCGGGTGCCCCCGATCTGTCGCGGGCCGGTGAATTTGCCAGCCGATTTCCGGATTGGGCCGCTCTGGCGGTGTCACAGGCCCGCCGCATTGCGACGCTCGAACGGGTGGTGGAAACACTGAACGACCGGCTCAGCCATGATCCGTTTCTGTCGCAGGCGCTGCATGATGTGTTGTCCACCGCCACCGCGATCCGCTCGACCAGTGCGATTCTGGCCGACGATGGCGAAATCGACCCCGAGTGGCGGGCCCGGTTCCATCGCAACCCGTTCGAGGACAGCCAGCGTCTGGCTGACAGTGCGCGTGGGCTGGTTGGCTATCTTGATGGGGCGGGGCAGGCCGAGACCAGCATCGCCTCGCCGCAAGAAGAGGTTCAGGCGTGGCTTGCCGCGCAAAATCACCACCTGGCCGCGCTTGAAACCGGGGTGGATGACGTTGAAAAGGCGTTGCCGCGCGGCGCGACGGGCCCGGCGCGCAGCCTGATGCGGGACTTTGCCCTGGTCTATGCGCATGACGCCCGTCGCCTGCCGCTGTCCGCGTTGCGCGCGGCCCTGGCGCAGGGCGGCCCCGATCCCGCGCGCCTTGCGCAAACCTTCGGGGCGGATCTGCACAGCGTGTTCCGCCGCCTGAGCTGTCTGCCCGAAGGGGTGAACGGGCGGCCAGTCGGGCTGGTGGCCTGCGATGCATCGGGCACACTGACGTTTCGCAAGCCGCTTGACGGGTTTCCCTTGCCACGGTTCGGCGCCGCCTGTCCGCTCTGGCCGCTATATCTGGCGCTGTCCCGGCCCCATACGGCGATCCGGCAGGTGGTGCAGCAGGCGGGCCAGATGTCGCCCCGCTTCGTCACCTTTTCGCAGGCGCTGCATCGGCCCGGCGGCGGCTTTGATGCGCCGCCGGTCACCACGGCAATGATGCTGATCTTGCCTGACGACGCCGACACCCCGGCCCAGCCGATCGGCATCTCTTGCCGGATCTGCCCGCGCCCCGCCTGCGCCGCGCGCCGCGAACCCTCGATCGTCGCCAGCCTGAGCTGATCTTTGCCCGCCGCCGGTTCGCGCGCCCGCAATGCGCACCGGCTTTGACAGCGGCGCACCGGCGGTGCCATAGTAACCCGGACCAAGGTCAAAAGGCCGGTCGCGGGGGAATTTGCCATGGCCAAGCGCGTGCTGCTGATCGAGGACGAGCCGAACATCATCGAGGCCGTGCGGTATATTCTGTCGCGTGACGGTTGGGCGGTGGACACCCATGCCGACGGCGCCACAGCGCTGGCGGCGGTGGCACGCCGCTTGCCCGATGTGATTGTTCTTGATGCGATGTTGCCGGGGCGGTCGGGGTTTGATGTTCTGCGCGATCTCAGGGGCGATCCGGCGACGGCGGCGATCCCGGTTCTGATGCTGACCGCCCGTGGTCAGCAGAAAGACCGTGACCTTGCCGAACGCAACGGTGCCAATCGGTTCATGACCAAACCGTTTTCCAATGCCGAGGTTCTGGCCTGCGTGCAGGATCTTTACCTCGGCGCACCGCATCCCCGCGACAGCTGAGATGGCCAGCATGCCGCCGCGCCCGTCCGAACCGCTGTTCCTTGAGCGTCAGACCTATCGCCGGCGTCGCCTGATGGATGCCGCGCGGCTGTTGCCGGTGGTGGCGGCGGCGCTGATTCTTCTGCCGGTGCTGTGGGCCGGCCCCGATCAGTCCGAGCCTGCGCGCACGGCGATGGGGGGGCTTTATGTCTTTGTTGTCTGGCTGCTGTTGATCCTGGCGGCGGCGCTGATGTCGCGGCGGCTGATCCAGACCGACGCGCTGCGCGATCCGGTCCCCGACGCAGTGTCGCCAGAGGACGAGGTGCAAGGGCAGGGTGCCCGGTTCGGCCAAACGGGCGCGGGCCAACCGGGCATGGGCGACGGGGCCTGATGCTGACGTTCAACATCCTTGCGCTGGCCTGTGGGCTTTATGCGGTGGTGCTGTTTGTTGTCGCCTTCATTGCCGACAAGCGGGCGGAACAGGGGCGGCTGGGCATTCTGCGCAGTCCGCTTGTCTACACCTTGTCGCTGTCGATCTATTGCACGGCCTGGACGTTCTATGGTGCGGTTGGCTATGCCGCGCGGTCCGGGCTGGAATTCGCCACGATCTATCTTGGTCCGACACTGGTGATGGTGGGCTGGTGGGCGTTCCTGCGCAAACTGGTGCGCGTCGGCCGCACCCAGCGCATCACCAGCATCGCCGATCTGATTTCGTCGCGCTATGGCAAATCGAACCTTCTGGGCGTTCTGGTGACGGTGCTGGCGGTGGTGTTCACCACCCCCTATATCGCGCTGCAACTGCAATCGGTCACGCTGTCGTTTTCGGTGTTTGCCGAGGGCGGTACCGAAGCGACTGCGCGGGGCACGGCGTTCTGGGTGGCGGCGGGGCTGGCGCTGTTCACTATCTTGTTCGGCACCCGCAATCTGGACATCAACGAACGTCACCACGGCATCGTCACGGCCATTGCGGTTGAGGCCGTGGTGAAACTGGTCGCGCTGACGGCTGTCGGTATCTTTGTCGTCTGGTTCGTCGCGGGGGGGCCGGGCGATGTGTTTCGCATGGTCGAGGCCAGCCCGATTGCCGGCTGGCAGATGGACCAGAGCCGCTGGCTGACCCTGACGGCGCTGTCTGCGGTGGCCTTTGTCTGTTTGCCACGGATGTTTCAGGTGATGGTCGTTGAAAATTCGGATGAAAGGCATCTGGCCACCGCCGCCTGGGCCTTTCCGCTGTACCTGTTCCTGATGAGCCTTTTTGTGGTGCCCATTGCGGTTGTGGGGCTGGCGGTTCTGCCCGAAGGGTCGAACCCCGATCTGTTCGTCCTTACAGTTCCCCTTGCCTTGCGCCAGGAGGGGCTGGCCATGTTGGTGTTTCTGGGCGGATTTTCCTCGGCCACGTCGATGGTGATCGTCGCTGCCATCGCTTTGGCCACCATGGTGAGCAACCACATCGTCATGCCGATCTGGCTGAATGCCGGGCAGGGTGGAGCCATGGTTTCAGGGGATGTGCGCGATGTGGTTCTGCTGTCGCGGCGGGTGTCGATCCTGGCGGTGCTGGGGCTGGCCTATGTTTAT
>JAACVA010000049.1:7850-8329 GCA_009992615.1 Rhodobacterales bacterium | reverse complement strand
GTGCTTCCTTCTAAATAGCGTGCCAGGCGCGCCACAAAACCCAGCTCAGACGCCTGGCGCAGACCATCGGCGCTGGCCTGACCAGCGATGCGGATTGCCGAGGCACCGCGCGTTGTGGCAGCAGCACCCGGGGCAAAGAGCAAGCCACCTTCAATACGGGCCTCGCCACCAAGCAGGCGCCCTTGCACGCCGGTCAGCGTCACGCCCTCGTCTGTGTAGCTCACCAAACCTTTGGCGCGCGCCAACCAGGGCACGGTTGGTGCGAACTGAAAATCGCTGTTGGCCAGGCGTACGCTGCCCTGCACCGCCGTCTTGTCCAGATCGGCAATAGGCAGGGTCAGCTTGAGCGTGTAGTCGGCCAGACCGGTGCCTTTGGCCTCAGCCAGCGCCTGCGCCGTGAGCGCGTTCAAGGGCGAAGTCTGCACTGTCCTGAGCGCCTCGGCCAGCGGCCCATTGAAATCAGCGTCGACCTGCACGGT
>JAACVA010000049.1:0-7751 GCA_009992615.1 Rhodobacterales bacterium | reverse complement strand
GCCCACCGCCGCCACCTCGCCCGCCCCTTCAAGGCCGGGCAGATCGCTGGCGCCCGGCGGCGGGGCATAGCTGCCGGCGCGTTGCAGGACATCTGGGCGGTTCACCCCGGCATAGTGCAGCCGGATCAGGATCTGGCCATGGCCCGGCACCGGCGCGGGGCGGCGCGCCGGGCGCAACACATCGGGTGCGCCGGGTTGGGTGATTTCAACGGCCTGCATCGTGTCGGTCATCGTCTCGGTCATGGCAATGGTCCAATCATGGTCAGCCCAGTCATAACCGCCGCCCCGCGACAGGCCAAGCCCCCGCGCGTGGTCGCGTTACTGGGGCCGCGTCCAGCTGCCCGGCAGATCGGCGCGGGGCATCCGGGCGGGCGCACGCACCTGCGACAACGCCCAGTTGGGCAGGGCCAGCAGCGGCTTCAGCAGCGGGTTCTTGTTCACCGCCGCCTTGACCTTTTCAAAGGCCATCACACCGTCAATCCGGCGGTCCAGAAAATCCCACGTCGCCTGGTGGCCCGGGCTGTCATCGCCCAGCCAGAACAGCACTGTTGCACCATAAACGCCCGACAGCGTGGCGCGCTTGGTGTACCAGTTCACATCCTGTGACGTGTCGCCGAGCGCGATCCATATCTGATCGGCCGTGCCCCACAGCGCCCGCGCCCCATCCGCCGCATGGATCGGCAGGGCAAACAGCGTGGCGCCCCGGCGCACCGCCTCTTTGTCGGCCGCCTCGAGGCGGAACCGCACCGCGCTGGCCACTTTGTCACGAAACCGCAGATCGGCCAGCTTTTCCCGCCCAAGACGCAGCACCATGGCCCGGTCGCCCGCCCGATGATAGGCCAGCGCCAGATCGACGGCGCCGCGTGGAAACAGCGCCCGCGCCTCGGCCAGAGGGATCTGCGCGTCGGCCGCCGCCGCAGCGAGGGTGGTATCCGACCAGCCCTCGAATGGCACATGGACGAGGGCGGCAGACAACAGGCGGTCGGCGGGGCTGACGTGGGTCATGGCGGTGCTCCTCAGTTTCTAGTGGAGCAGTTTAGCGCCTTCACCGGGGATTTCCATCGCAGATGCCGCAGTATTGCGCGGCACCGGCCCTGTCGCGGGCTGTCGGCCCGGTGTTGATCCGGGCGCGGTTGAAAATCCGTGCGGGTCCGATGGACAGACCCACCTTCATGTGATAGCTGAAACTTTCCTGCAAATTATTGCAACTCAACCTAGAAAGGTGGTGAAAACCACATGCAGGTCAGTGTTCGTGACAACAACGTCGATCAGGCGCTGCGCGCTCTGAAGAAAAAGCTCCAGCGTGAAGGCGTTTTTCGTGAAATGAAGCTCAAGCAGCATTTCGAGAAACCGTCCGAGAAGAAAGCGCGCGAGAAGGCCGAGGCGATTCGTCGTGCCCGCAAGCTCGCACGCAAGAAGCTTCAGCGCGAAGGCATGATGTAACGTCATCCCGATGCTGGGGGCGATGCCCCACACGATCACCCCCGGGCGCAAGCGCGGGGGTTTTTTGTTGCCCTGTCAGGGTGCGCAGTGGTATTTCGTGTCAAACCCGAAAGGTATCCGATGAATCGTCGCGCCCTGCTGCTGTCTTTTGTCGCTCTCGCCGCATGTGGCCGCCGCGCCCCCGAGGTGACGCGCGCCCGCGCCGCGAACGGCCCGGTCGAACTGAACCGGTTGATCGCGCGTTACGCCGATGCGTATGGTGTGCCCGCCGATCTGGTGCACCGGGTGGTGCAACGCGAAAGTGGCTATAACCCCGCCGCGCGCAACGGGCCGTATTACGGGCTGATGCAGATCCACCCGACCACCGCCCGCACGATGGGCCACCGGGGCCCGCCCGAGGCCCTGCTGGATGCCGAAACCAACCTGACCTATGCGGTGAAATATCTGCGCGGCGCCTGGTTGGTTTCGGACGGCAGCCGCGATGCCGCCGTCGGCTGGTATTCCCGCGGGTATTATTACGAAGCCAAGCGCCGGAACCTGCTGAAAGAAACCGGCTTGCGCTGAACGCCGAAATCCTGCGCCGCTGGTTTGGCCTTGGTGGTGACGGACGAGACTTCACCGGCGCGTTCGCGGTCGCCCGTCGTCACACCGGCAGCGCGGTTGTCCAGCGCACAGTGCGCAGCGCGAACGAGCTTTGCATTTGCGCCACACCGGGCAGTCGGGCCAGATGGCGGCGGTGGATTATCGCGAAATCTTCGGTGTCCTGCGCCACGACCTTCAGCAGGTAATCGGCGGTGCCCGCCATCAGGTGACATTCCAAAACATCGGGAATTCGCGCCACAGCCTTTTCAAACGCGTCCAGCACCTCGTCGGCCTGACCCGACAATGTGATCTCGACGAAGACGGTGGTCCTGCGGTCCAGTTTGCGGCGGTCCAGAATCGCGACATAGCCAATGATCACCCCCTCGGCCTCCAGCCGCTGCACCCGACGGTGACAGGCCGAAGCCGACAGGTTTACCGCCTCGGCCAGATCGGCGTTGGAAATCCGCCCCCGCGCCTGCAGCACCGCCAGGATTCGGCGGTCTGTTGTGTCGATCATGGACATGGCGCAGATTCCTTCGGCAAACGCGGCATTTCAGGCAATTTTCTGCCATCTGTCCTGCGCTAACACGGATCAGATATCAAGCCTCTTCGCCAGCAGTGCTGCTAAGGTGCCAATGATGAAAGTGGAGAATGTCATGCTGATCGGTTGCCCCAAGGAAATCAAACCACAGGAGTTTCGCGTCGGGCTGACCCCCGACGCCGCACATGAGGCGGTGGCCCACGGCCACAGCGTGATCGTGCAAACCGGCGCGGGCGAGGGTGCCGGGTTCAGCGATGACGATTACACCGCAGCCGGGGCCCACATCGCCGCCACGGCCGAACAGGTGTTTGCCGAGGCCGACCTGATCGTGAAGGTGAAAGAACCGCAACCGGCCGAGCGCAAGATGCTGCGCGAGGGGCAGGTATTGTTCACCTACCTGCACCTGGCGCCCGACCCGGACCAGACGCATGATCTGCTGGCCTCGGGGGCGACCTGCATCGCCTATGAAACCGTGACCGATGATCGCGGCGGCCTGCCCCTGCTGGCGCCGATGTCCGAGGTGGCCGGGCGGCTGGCGCCGCAGGTCGGGGCCTGGGCGCTGCAAAAGGCCAATGGCGGGCGCGGCGTGCTGCTGGGCGGCGTGCCCGGTGTGGGGCCGGCCACGGTGCTGGTGATCGGCGGCGGCGTGGTGGGCACCCATGCGGCGCGGGTTGCCGCCGGGATGGGCGCCGAGGTGACGATTGTCGACCGGTCTCTGCCCCGGCTGCGCTATCTGGATGACACGTTCGCGGGCCAGTTCAAGAACGCCTATGCCAGTGCCGCCACCACAGCCGATCTGGTCACGCGGGCCGACCTGGTGATCGGCGCAGTTCTGATCCCCGGCGCGGCGGCGCCCAAGCTGGTCACGCGGGCGCAATTGGCCACGATGAAACCCGGCGCGGTGATCGTCGACGTGGCCATCGACCAGGGCGGCTGTTTTGAAACGTCAAAGGCCACGACCCACGAAAACCCGATCTATGAGGTGGACGGAATCGTGCATTATTGCGTCGCCAACATGCCCGGTGCGGTATCGCGCACCGCAACCCTCGCCCTGGGCAACGCCACGATGCCCTTCCTGCTGGCCCTGGCCGACAAGGGATGGCGGCGCGCCTGCGAGGACGACGCGCATCTTCTGGCAGGGTTGAACATACACGCCGGGCGGTTGACCAACCATGCCGTGGGGGTTGCGCTGGAAATCGACGTGTTGTCAGCGAAACTGGCCCTGAAGCTTTGATGCAACGCCACTGGCCCGCCATGGGGGCGGGCCAGTGGCCGCTTCACCCGCGTTTCAGCGAATCGCGGATTTCGATCAGCACGTCCAGCTCGGATGGTCCGGTCTGCACGTCCGGCACCACATCATCGGGCTTTTCCGCCACGGATTTCAGACGGTTCACCAATTTTACCAGCACGAACACCACGACGGCAATGATCAGAAAATTGATCGTCGCGGTAATGAACTTGCCATACATGAACTGTGCCTCACCGATGCCGAAGCTGAGGCCGCTGAAATCCAGCCCACCGACAACCAGACCGATGAGCGGATTGATCAGATCCTCGACAAGGCTGCTGACAATTCCGGTGAAGGCTGCGCCGATGATGATGCCCACGGCCAGATCCATGACATTGCCCTTGGCAATGAAATCCTTGAACTCGTTTATCATTCCGTCCCCGTTTGCGCTGTGTGCCGGCTGCCTTGGTTCGTTGCCGCACAGCCGATAGCATTGTTTCCCACAGGTTCCGCGCTTTTTTTATCGCACAAACCGGCGTAGCACAGGTGCACCCCGAATATCAGGAGCCGACATGGCCGATCTTGCACAATTTTCCATCACCGACCGCTGGCCTGCCCAGACCCCGGATGTGATCCAGCTGTATTCCTATCCCACGCCGAACGGCGTCAAGGTGTCGATCGCGCTTGAGGAACTGGGCCTTCCCTACGAACCCCATCTGGTCACGCTGACGGATGCCGACGTGAAAAGCCCGGCGTTTCTGTCGCTGAACCCCAACAACAAGATCCCGGCGATCATTGATCCGAACGGCCCCGACGGCCAGCCTCTGGCCCTGTTCGAATCCGGCGCGATCCTGATCTATCTGGCGGAAAAGACCGGCAGGCTGATCGGCACCACCGCCGCCGACAAGGCGCATACGATCCAATGGCTGATGTTCCAGATGGGCGGCATCGGGCCGATGTTCGGGCAGTTGGGCTTTTTTACCAAATTCGCCGGCGCCCAGATCGAAGACCCCCGCCCGCGGGATCGTTATATCACCGAGGCCAAACGCCTTTTGGCTGTGCTGGAACAAGAAATGGCCAGCACGGACTGGATCAGCGGTGACTATTCCATCGCTGACATTGCCATCGTGCCCTGGCTCAACGCACTGGACTTTTACGGCGCGCGGGAAATCCTGGGCTGGGCCGACTACCCAAATCTGGTGGCCTGGCACAAACGCTTTTATGCCCGCCCCGCTGTGGACAAAGGCAAGGATATTCCTGCCCGCGCCTGACCCGGCTCGACCGGCGTGCGGCCTGCGCTAGGCCGGCAGTGCGCCGGACAGCACATAGCGCAGGATCTCGACCACCTGGCGCGGATCACGCGCCACGGCCAGCGCGGCGGCGTCCACCTCTTTCAACGCATGGGCATGGTCAGGCCCGTGCAACACGATCAGGGATTTGCCCAGTGCGGCGGCAAATCCCGCGTCAAAGGCGGCGTTCCACTGTTTGTACTGATCGCCGAACCGCACGACGACGACATCGGCATCGGAAATCCCTTTGCGGGTGCGAATGGCGTTCACCATCGCGCCCTTGTGGTCGTGCCAGTATTTATCCGCCTCGCCCCCCAGAATTGTCACGCCGCAATCGTCGCTGGCCGCGTGATCGGTCACCGGGCCGCTGAATTGCACCTCCAACCCCTGCGCCCCTGCGATGATCTGGTCGCGCCAATCGGTGTGGATTTCACCGGACAGATAGACCTTGAGCATGATGGATCCTTTTGCTGGCAAGGGCGGCGCGGCGGCCGGTCTGTGGATTGAGTATTTTTGGCAAGAAGAAATCAGGGCCACGCCTCAGTCGAAAGTGCCTGTGGCGCGGCCCAACAACATGAAGGCACGAGCGGTGCGGGTGTCGGTCAGCGCGGCGATTTCGGCATCGCTGGCAGTCTGTTCGAACGCGGCGAAGGTGTGGTCGAACTTGCGCAGGAAATGGTGGGTGGCGTCGCGGAAGATCGTGTCGTTGCGCATCCGCGCTGCGGATAACGCCAGGGAAGACCGATCGCGGATACCCCCCAGGCTGGCGATGGCGCGGCCGCGTTCGCCCTGAGCGAACTTGCGCCAGATTTCCGGGCGGGCGCGGTCGGGGCGCAGATCGTCCATATAAATGCCGTCCTGGGACAACAGGGTCAGCACGTCCTGCGCCGCCTGAATCAGTTGCGCCGCCTGCCGATCCTGCAAGGCCCGACGCAGAGCGCGAAAACCTTCCTTGTCTTCCGGGCTTTCGGGGAATTGCAGGGCTGAAATGAAATCGTCGGTGGCCAATGGCGGCGTCAGCGCATCCGACGGTGTGCCCAGTGCCAGGCTTGCCTGTTCCTCGGCCCGCGGAACTGCCGCGGGCACCGGCACCGGCGCATGGGGGCGAATCGAAATGAAGCCGGACAGGGCGATTTCTGTCTTTTTCTGCTGCTCGACGATTTCGTTCAGCTTGCGGGCCACCTCGGGAGACGCACCACTGGCGGCGGTTTTCTGTGATTGCAGATAGATCTGGCGAATGCCGTCGATCGCCAGATGCAGGCGCGCGGATTCCTCGCGCATGATCCGGGCGCTGCGGGTTGCCGCCGCCCCGACCCAGATCAGCGCAACAGGCAGGAACACCGCCAGCAATGTCACAACGAAGCGCAGCGGATCGAACCCGACGCTGGCCTCGCCGCCGCTGAACATCAGGAAGAACAGCCCCGAGCCGACGAGCCACAACAGCGCCAGCGCCAGCGCCAGCTTGTCGGTGTCGGTCATCCCCGGCACGGGGGCGGGTTTGGCGTAGATGCCAATATCCACGGCGCGGTCTGTGTCGGGCTCGGCCATCATGGTCCTTTCCGGCGGCGGCGCCCCCGGTCAGTTTCAGTTGTAGACGATTTTCAACACTTCATAGCTTTTCTCGCCACCCGGCGTGCGCACCTCGACGCTGTCGCCTTCATCCTTGCCGATCAATGCGCGCGCGAGAGGCGACTTGATGTTCAGCTTGCCAGCCTCGAGATTCGCCTCGGGCTCACCGACGATCTGATAGGTTTTCTCTTCATCGGTATCTTCGTCAACCAGGGTGACCCAGGCGCCGAATTTGATCGTGCCGGACATCTTCGAGGTGTCGATCACATCGGCAAGCGACAGGATGCCCTCGATCTCCTTGATCCGACCTTCGATAAAGCTCTGCTTTTCCTTGGCGGAATGGTATTCTGCGTTCTCGGACAGGTCGCCATGTTCGCGCGCCTCGGCGATGGCGCGAATGATCTCAGGGCGCTCGACGCTTTTCAACAGCTTCAGTTCGGCGTTCAGGGCGATTTGCCCGGCTTTGGTCAACGGAATTTTTTCCATGCGGATCTGTCTTTTCGGTTTAGCCCGTGGCGGTTCGTCCTGTTAACCCAAGCTGGGCCTGCAAAGTCAAGGGGCGGGCAATGCGCTGGGCAGGCGCACACCGTCGAAGGGTGCTGCGCGGTGACGCGGTGCGCCAATTCGACGCCGGGTTGCGATTGACCCGAGGCGCCCCATTTGGCTATCGGTAGTCGGTCGGATTTAAGGAGGTGAAGCATGGCCCAACAGCGCGAGTCGATGGAATACGATGTGGTCATCGTGGGGGCGGGTCCCGCGGGGCTGTCGGCGGCGATCCGACTGAAACAGCTGGACTCCGACCTGAACGTCGTGGTTCTGGAAAAGGGGTCCGAAGTGGGCGCGCATATCCTGTCGGGGGCGGTGCTTGACCCGTCGGGTCTTGATGCCCTGCTGCCCGACTGGCGCGACATGGGTGCGCCGATCACCGTGCCGGTGACAGAAGACAACTTTTACATGCTGGGCGCGGCTGGCAAGATGCGCATCCCCAACATCCTGATGCCGCCACTGATGAGCAACCATGGCAATTTCATCGTCTCCATGGGCAATGTCTGTCGCTGGATGGCCGAGGTGGCCGAGGGGTTGGGCGTGGAAATCTTTC
>JAACVA010000048.1 GCA_009992615.1 Rhodobacterales bacterium | reverse complement strand
GTCTGCCACGCTGCGCACCCGGGCGTCATCGGTAAAGCGGTGCAGGATCAATCCCACCACCAGACCGCCCACGACGGGGATCAGCAGGATCCAGTACCATTCCAACGTGCGGGCAAAGCTGTGCAGCAAGGTGATGTCATCGGTGCCGTACAGCGTGGATTGCAACCATGTGATCCCCTTGCGGAACAACAGCGCCGCAAACCCGGCGGCGATGCCGACAGCAAGCGCGATGAACCAGAACTGCACCTGCCCCGGCCCCCGGTCGCGCAACAGCGCCCAGCCCCGCCCCCAGGCGGCAGCCGCCTGGGCCACCTGCGCGGCGGGCGACCACGGCGGCCGTCGGTTCACCGGTGGCTTTTGCGGCGGGGTCATGCCCGGTTCAATTCTCCTGGCGTGGACGGGCTTTCCCATCGGGTTGTACCGGCATGGATGTTTCGAACACGAGGCGGGAGGGTCAAAGACGACGATTCAAGCGACGGTATCCGGGTTGCCCCCTTGTTAGGGGATCGGCGCCGCGCCGAAAAGTCCGATCTCGATAGGCATGGGCGTTCTGGAACACAATCCGCGCCGCCCCCGCGATGCCGTGATCTCCGGGTCGCACCACGACCGTCCGGCCGCCGGGCCAGCGATCCGCACCAAAGACAGGGAAAGCTGCTTCTGTCGGATGCCTCCGGCGGGAGTATTTGTCCAAAGAAGAAGCAGGGGTTGTTCTGCCGAACGCCCCGGGCTAGAGCGGCGGCCTTTCCGGGGGTAGATTCATGAACACGCTGGGCATAGATTTTGGCACGTCGAATTCGGCCTGTGGTGTGCTGGTCAACGGGCGGCCCCATCTGATCGAGGTGGAGCCGGGGGCGCGCACCTTGCCCACCTCGGTGTTTTTCGACGCAAACGCGCGACGGATGCTGATCGGGTCGGCGGCCAACCGTGCCCTGATCGCCGGAACCGAGGGGCGGTTCATGCGGGCGCTGAAATCGGTGCTGGGTACGGCGCTGATGCGTGAACGCCGAATAATTCTTGGGGAAAGCCTGGATTTCATCGACATCGTCGCGCGGTTTCTGGCACGGCTCAAGGGGGCGGCCGAAGCGGCGTGTCACATGGAGTTCACCCATGCGCTGTCGGGGCGGCCGGTGCATTTTCATTCTGGCGACGGTGCGCGGGATGCGCAGGCGCTGACCGATCTGCGGGAGGCTTATGCCCGCGCCGGTTTTCGCGATGTGGCATTTCTGTATGAACCCGAGGCGGCGGCCCTGGCCAATGGCGCTGTGGATGGCGGGCTGGGCCTGATCGTTGACATCGGCGGCGGCACCTCTGATTTCACGCTGTTTCGCGGGGGCACGGTTCTGGCCAGCCATGGCGTGCGGATCGGCGGCACGCATTTTGACCGCGCGCTGAGCCTCGATCACGTGATGCCGCTGCTGGGTGCGGGGGGCCTATTGCGCAACGCCTTTGGCGCAGGGGTTCTGGCAGCGCCAGTCGGGCTGTGGCAGGATCTGGCCAGCTGGCAGAAGATCCCGTTCCTGTATACCGCGCAAACCCTGCGGAACGTGACGACGATGGCGCGTCAGGCGGTGGACCCGGTGCCATTCCGGCGGCTTATCGATGTGCTGGAAATGGAAACCGGCCACGACGTCGCCTTTGCCGTCGAGCGGGGCAAGATCGCGGCCAACGATGGCGTTGGGCGGATTGATCTAGAAGTGGTCGAGCGGGGGCTGAGCGTGGCGCTGAACGCGGCGGGGCTGGCCGCCACCCTTGCCATGTTAGGCGAAGCGATTGGCGCCTGTGCCACCGAAACCTGCACGCTGGCCGGCGTATCGCCCGACGCTGTCAAGCAGGTGGTGTTTGTCGGCGGGTCCAGCCTGATGGCTGTGGTCGTGGATGAAATGACAAAGCGGTTTCCCGGCGCTGGACAAAAGCGATCTGATCCGTTCACCGGGGTCGTCGACGGGCTGGCCATCGCCTCGGCCAGTGCGTTCAAGACTTGACGTTTTTCGACAATACTCCGGCCCTGAATCCCATAATGGTGCGGTAAAACAGCACTTATCACGCAATCCTAGCCCATAAGCAGTTTTGCGGCGGCGCCGCGCGCCTCATCCGTCACCACATCGCCCGACAGCATCCGGGCGATTTCATCAACCCGCTGGGCAGCGTTCAGTGGCACGACGTTGGACGTCGTAATGTCACCGCTGACGGTTTTTTCAACCCGCCAGTGATGTTGCCCCAATGCCGCGACCTGCGGCGAATGGGTGACCACCAGAACCTGTTGCCCCTCGGCCAAGGCAGACAACCGACGCCCCACGGCATCGGCAGTGGCACCCCCCACCCCGCGGTCGATCTCGTCGAAGATCAGGGTCAGGCCGGTGTCACTGCGCGTGAGACAGACCTTGAGCGCCAGCAGAAACCGCGAAAGTTCACCCCCGGATGCGATCTTGGCAAGGGGACCGGCGGGCGCGCCGGGGTTGGTGGCGACGGTGAAATCCACGCTGTCGCGGCCATCGGGGCCCGGCTCGGCGGGAGTGATGCGGGTTTCGAACACCGCGCGCTCCATCTTCAGGGGGGCCAGTTCACCGGCCATCGCGCTGTCCAGCCGGATCGCCGCCGCGCGGCGCAGATCGCTTAACGCGACGGCCGCACCGGCAAAGCCTGCCTCGGCCGCGGCCACCTCCCGTTGCAGGCGCGCCAGATCCTCGGTGCCCGCATCCAGCGCCGTCAGCCGGGCGCGCAGATCGTCGGCAAGCGCAGACAGATCATCGGCCAACACGCCATGTTTGCGTGCAAGGGCGCGGATGGCGAACAGCCGCTCTTCCGTCGCCTCCAGCGCGTGGGGGTCGAACTCCAACGCATCAAGACAGGCTATGACCCCCTGCTCGGCCTCGGCCAGTTCGTTCATGGCGCGGGTCAGCGACTCAAGCGGCGCGTCCAGCATACCCTCGGCCTGGGCGGCTGCGGCATCCAGCCAGCGGGCAGCGTCGGTCATCTGCCCCTCGGCACCATCGGCCCCCAAGGCGCGCACGGCATTCAGGATGCCTTCGCGAATCCGCTCGGCCCCCTGCATCCGGCGGCGCTCGGCGTCCAGCGCCGCCTCTTCGCCGGGTTCCGGTGACAATTTGTCCAACTCGTCCACCGCGTGCCGCAGATAGTCCTCTTCCGCACGGATCGCAGCCAGGGCCTGTTCCGCCTCGGCCAGGGCCCGGCGCGCCACAAACCATGCCCGCCATGCGGCCCGCGTCGCAACAAGGGCGGCCTCGCTGTTCGCAAACTGATCCAACAGCGCCATATGGCCACGCGGGTTCAGAAGACCGCGGTCGTCATGCTGGCCATGCAGCTCGACCAAGGTGTCGGACAGGGCGCGCAGCACCTCGCCGCTGGTGCGGCGATCATTTACAAAGGCGGTCTTGCGCCCGTCGGCGGTGTTGATGCGGCGCAGGATCAATTCGTCTGACACGGGCACACCGGCGTCGTCCAGAATCGTGCGGGCCGGGTGATCGGGGGGCAGATCAAACCATGCGGTCACCTCACCCTGAGAGGCGCCTTGGCGCACCAATTCCGCCCGGCCACGCCAGCCCAGCACAAACCCCAGCGAATCCAGCAGGATGGATTTGCCCGCCCCGGTTTCCCCGGTCAGCACATTCAGACCGGGGCGGAACGTCAGTTCCAACCGGTCGATCAGCAGCATGTCTCTGATGTCGAGGCCGCGCAGCATGGACTGTTTCCCCCAGGATGGGGTTACCCCATCGCCCCCAATGCGCGATGCGGGTCACCGCCCACCCCGAGCACCGACCCTGTCCGCGAAAAATCTTGTCGTGTCAAAGCCATTCGCCCTGGATCACCTGACGATAGATGTCACCCAGCCAGCTTTGGCCAGAGGGTTCCAACGTCAGCCCCTGCCCGGTCAGCAAGGTAAAGCTGTCCTGATACCATTCCGTCGACTGAAAGTTATGGCCCAGAATCGCCCCCGCCGTGCGCGCCTCGTCCGGAAGGCCAAGCGACAGATATGCCTCAACCAAGCGGTGCAGCGCCTCGGGGGTGTGGGTGGTGGTCTGGAACTGTTCGACCACCACGCGAAACCGGTTGATCGCGGCGCTGAAATTGCGGCGCTTCAGGTAGTATCGGCCGATTTCCATCTCTTTCGCCGCCAGATGATCGAAGGCCAGATCGAATTTCAGAATCGAGCTGCGGGCATATTCGCTGTCGGGGTATTTCTCGATCACCTCGCGCATCGCCTGCAACGCCTGAAACGTCAGCCCCTGATCGCGTCCCACGTCGTCAATCTGGTCGTAATAAGACAGCGCCATGAGGTATTGCGCATAGGCTGCGTCTTCATCGGCCGGGTAGACATCAAGAAACCGTTGGGCCGAAGACCGGGCAGCTTCGTAATCCTTGTCACGGTGATAGGCGAAGGCCTGCATTATCAGCGCGCGCTTGGCCCAGTCCGAATAGGGATACAGCCGCTCGACCTCGCCAAAATAACGGGCAGCCTCTTCAGGCTTGCGCGCTTCCAGCTCGAACTCGGCCCGCTTGAAGATGTCTTCGGCTGAAAAGCTGTCCAGCGGTTGCTCACGGCTGGCGAAAACCCCACCGCACCCTGAAAGGGCAAAGACCACCAGAGCCGCGGCCATGGCCCTGTGCCTGCCCATGGAAAAACGCATGCCTCACCCCTCCGACGCCACCCCATTCATGTCAGGGGTCGCTACGTTCTTACCGCGTCGTCCAGCAAAATAAAAGACGCGCCACACTGCCTTTTGGCCCGGGGATCAGTGGGCGCGCGGGGCGTCCTGGCGCGACAGACCCGCACCCGGCAGTCGGGCCACCATTGGCGCATCGCATATCACCATGCGACAGGCACCGGGCCGGGCGAACAAGGTGCGCAGCAAGGCGTTGGTCATCGCATGGCCGGCGCGGTAACCTGTATAGCGCGCCAGCAAAGGCACACCCGCCAGCGCAAGATCACCCATCGCATCCAGCATCTTGTGGCGCACTGCCTCGTCCGCGTGACGCAGGCCACCGGGCGACAGAACCTGCGCCCCGTCCACCACCACCGCGTTGTCCAAAGTCCCGCCCAGCGCCAGCCCTTGGGCGCGCATCGCATCCACGTCGGCCTTGCGACAAAAGGTTCGGCTGTCGCACAATTCATGCACAAAGGTGCCATTTGCCAAGTTCAGAACCTTGTCCTGGGTGCCGATGGCAGCGTCGGGGAAAGAGATGTGAAACGCCATTTCAAGCGAAGGCGCGGGCGAAAGGCGGGCAAAGGCATCGCCGTTGCGCACCTCGATTGTGTCCAGCACCTGCAATGCACGGATCGGCGCATCAAGCTGCCGCAGCCCCCGCGCGAGAATACCGGCAACAAAGGGCGCGGCCGATCCGTCAAGGATCGGAACCTCGGCGCCGTCGATGTCGATCATCAGGTTCTGAACACCACAGCCCGCAACAGCGGCCATCACATGTTCGATCGTCGAAACCTCAACACCCTGCGCATTGGTGATCCGCGTACACAGTTGCGACGGCACCACAGAATCCCAATGGGCGGGAATCAGCGCAGCCCCCCCTGAAACGTCGGTGCGCCGAAACCAGATCCCGAATTCTGCGGCAGCAGGGCGCAACGTCATGCGGACAGGCCGCCCGGAATGCAGGCCGACGCCGGTAAACGTGACGGGTGACTTCAAGGTCGTTTGCATGGGTGCGCCTCATTTTTACTGATCGTCGGTGCCTGTGCCCAACGTTGCCAATCAGTTAAGCGTCAGAGCGAATACAAACAATTCAATCTTTGTAACGGCTTGAAACATCAGACCAAGAAAAGCGCAAAGTTTCGCCCATTTCCGCAGCCCGCCCGCAAAACTCATTGATAGAAAACGAAAAAGGCCAGCACGGGCTGGCCTTTTCGCAATCAAATGTGACCGTACGTCAGTTCGCCTGACGGCGCAGGAAGGCTGGAATCTCGATGCGTTCCTGGTCTGGCGTCATATCCTCGGGTTCGGCATGGCGGCTGACCTGAGGCGCTTCGCGGCGCGGCGTGGCCGTTGCGGCAGGTTCGGGGTGGCCTGTCATCCGGTTGATCAGCGAATTAATGCCGAACCGTGGGCGTTCTGCGGGGGCCGGTGCAGGCGCCGCCTGGCGGGCGGCCTGCTGTCCTGCGGCGGACGGGCGCTGTTGGCCGGGCTGACCCGGGGTGCGTTGAACCGCCGCCTGCAAGCGCGCCAAAGCCTCGGGCGAAGGTGTGCCCGGTTTCGGGGCGCGGGGCGCAATGAAGGCCTCGGCGGGGGTATCAATGCGGGTTTCCACACGCGGCTGGAATGCGGCGGGTTGCTGCGGGCGATAGGCCGGTGGCGGCATGTCGTCACCATCGGTTTCTTCGAACAGGTCGCGGTTGTCGGTGCGCGGCGGATTCATGTCGGCAAAGAAATCGTCAACCTCGTCCTCAATCGGCTCGGGCTCGTACCGGGGGGCCGGGGCAACGCGCGCCACCTCTTTGACAGGGGCCGCGGCCGGGCGCGGCGCCGGGACTGGCGCGGCCGCCTCTTCCAATGTGGTGGAATTGCGCAGAGGCTCGGCCATGCGGCGGCGCGGCACGGGAATGTCGTGCGCCACGTCGCTGGCGTCGATCCCGGTGGCCACGACCGACACACGCATCCGGCCTTCCATCATTTCGTCCAGGGTGGACCCGACGATGATGTTCGCCTCGGGGTCCACTTCCTCGCGGATGCGGTTGGCGGCTTCGTCCAGTTCGAACAGCGTCAGATCATGCCCGCCGGTGATGTTGATCAGCACACCCTTGGCGCCCCGCAGGCTGATTTCGTCCAGCAGCGGGTTGGCGATGGCGCGCTCGGCGGCCTCGATCGCGCGGTTCTCGCCCTCGCCCTCGCCGGTGCCCATCATTGCCTTGCCCATCTCGTCCATCACGGCGCGCACATCGGCAAAATCGAGGTTGATCAAACCGGGGCGAACCATCAGATCGGTCACACCCTTGACGCCCTGATACAGCACATCGTCGGCCATGCTGAAGGCTTCGGTAAAGGTGGTGCGTTCGTTGGCCAGACGAAACAGGTTCTGGTTGGGGATGATGATCAGGGTATCGACCATCTTTTGCAGCGCCTCTATGCCTTCCTCGGCCTGGCGCATCCGCTTGGTTCCTTCAAACTGGAACGGTTTGGTCACGACACCCACGGTCAGAACACCCAATTCGCGCGCGGCCTGTGCGATGATCGGCGCGGCGCCGGTGCCGGTGCCCCCGCCCATCCCCGCAGTGATAAAGCACATATGCGCCCCGGCCAGATGATCGACGATCTGTTCGATGCTTTCCTCGGCGGCGGCAGCCCCGACCGAGGGGCGCGCCCCGGCACCCAAACCTTCGGTCACTTTCACACCCATCTGCACCTTTGCAGGCGCGGTGGACTGTTGCAGCGCTTGGGCATCCGTGTTCGCGACGACGAATTCAACTCCGTCAAGCTGTTTGGCGATCATGTTGTTCACCGCGTTGCCGCCTGCCCCGCCAACCCCGAAAACGGTGATCCGCGGCTTCAGTTCTTCCTGCTGGGGCATCATGAGATTGAGTGTCATTGGGTCTGTCCGCCTGTTCTGATCCCGTTTTCGGGGTTTGCTGCCGCTGCTTTTGGTGATTCTAGCGTTTGCGCCGCGCTACGTCACTCAAAAAACACTGAATTGCCACATAATATGGCCGAAACATCGAATGGTTCAGCGGTATTTCGCCAGTTGCACCCGATATGGTGGTCACCAGTTGTCCTTGAACCATTTCACCGCCCGCTTGAGGGACCGTGATGGATAATGATCGGCGGGAATTTCAAAATCCCACCATTCGTCCTGTGGATGCGCCGCGAACAGGCACAGGCCCACCGCGCTGGCGAATCCGGCGCCCGTGGCGGCCTGCGGCAGGCCCTGAACCCGCAAGGGGCGGCCGATGCGCACCTGTTGGCCGAGAATTTTCGGCGCCAGCCCATCCAGCCCCGGTATCTGTGATCCGCCGCCGGTCAGCACGATCTGCTGGCTTGGCAGATGCTCGAACCCGGCCACATCCAGCCGCGCGCGCACCTCTTCCAGAATTTCCTCGACCCGCGGGCGCATGATGCCAATCAGCTCGGCACGCGATACTGTGCGCCGGTCCAGTTCCCAATCGCCGGTTTCACCGCCGATCTCGATCAGGTCGCGGTCGTCCATCCCGGTGGCAACGACGCCACCATGCACCGTTTTCAACCGTTCGGCCACCGCAAGGGGCACCTGCAACCCCTTGGAGATGTCCGAAGTCACCTGATCGCCGCCCATCGCCACCGCATCCGCATAAATCAT
>JAACVA010000047.1 GCA_009992615.1 Rhodobacterales bacterium | reverse complement strand
GCTGCGGCAGGCGTCGGGTTGGTGATACCCCCGAGAATCGAACCCAGCACCGCAATGATCAACACCAACGGCGGAAACACAACGCGGATCAACTCATTGCTGGCCAGACGCCGGGTCGCCTCGATCAGACCGTGGAACGTCAGGATGAGCGGGACCACCAGCATGACCAGCATCTTGCCGGGTGTGGTAAGCGGGCTGATAAACAGCACATCCACCAGCACCATCAGCAAGACTCCAAGGGCACCGACAATCAGCGGCCGCCGATCCGAGGCGGGCGAGACTCCCCGCGCAACCGCCAGAATCAGGGTGAACAGCACCATCAGCGTGGCCAGCCCGGTGCCGATCGGGGCGGCGGCTTCCACCTTATCAAGGCGCGCCTTGGTCATTTCCTCGGGGGAGAGGGTGCGGCTTTGCACCTGTCCACCAGCATCGTTGATCGCCTGCTGCTCGGCTGTGGCCTTGTCCCACGCCTCCTGACCATGCAGATCAATCATCGCCGCCTGACACTCAGGACCGACGTTGGTGCGCAGCGAAGCCGAATCGCCTGCCAGGGAAAAGCTGGACACCCGCACGCTTTGCGATCCGATGCCACCAGCCTGGCCCAGAATGATCGCCCCGAGGATCAGCGCAACCGGCACCGCAAGAAACCATGTCAAACCTTCAGTGCGGGTGATGACCTCGCCGGCGGCACCATCGCCCAGATCGACGGCCGGGGCCTTGGACGGGTTCACCAGGGCATAAACAAAGGCATAGGTGCCATAAAGCAGGGCCAGCAGAATGCCAGGCAGCAAAGCCGCCTGAAACAGCGTGCCCACCGACAGCACCGCCGGTTCACCCAGATAGGTCAGCGCGTCGGAACAGCCGAACGATTGGGCACGGGCCTCTTGCGCGCGGGAATACAGATCACCCGCAAGGGTGCCCAACAGCACGATCACGATGGACGGTGGAATGATCTGCCCCAGGGTTCCGCTCGCTGCGATCACGCCGGTGGCCAGTTGCGGCGAGTAGCCGTTGCGCAACATCGTAGGCAATGACAACAACCCCATCGTCACAACCGTCGCCCCGACGATCCCGGTCGAAGCGGCCAGAAACGCGCCGACAACCACCACCGATACCGCAAGGCCGCCGGGCAGAGGCCCGAATACCCGTGCCATCGTGGTCAACAGATCTTCTGCGATCTTGCTGCGCTCGAGGGTTATGCCCATCAGCACGAACATCAGAACCGCCAGCAGTGTTTCAATGCTTTGCCCGGCCAGAACCCTTTCGTTGATCCGGTTAACCAGAAACGAAATGTTGCGATCCAAAGCCTGAACCCAGCCACCGACAAACACCGGTTCGTCGAAGCGGGGCAGATCAGGATAGCGGAATATCGAGATATAGTCGCGGCTTATTCCCTCGGCAAGCAGTGCCGCATATTCCGCCGAGCCGGTGTCGATCGCCTGATGAACAAGAAGACCAGCCGAATCCAGCACTGCAATCAACCCGAAAGAAAGCACCGCAGCACCCGAGATTGCGAAAGCCACCGGAAAGCCGGTCAAAATCGCCCCGAAGAGGCAAAGAAATACAATGATAAGGCCAACTTCTACGCCGTCCATTCCGAAAAGCATCTTGATCTTCCCTTGCGCGACTTAGTGGATCTGAGCGGCCAGTTCGGCTATCTCGTCCCCAAGCTTGTCTTTGTCCAGATATTTGCCTTCACTTTCCTCGCCCTCTTTCAGTTCGAGGTAGGAGCGGTAAAAGAAGGCCACGGCCTGCAAGAAAATCATGGCGCAAAAAATCACCAGCAATATCTTGAACAGAAAATAGGCATTGAAGCCATTTGGCGAGAAACCGATGGTTTCGACGTTCCATCTGAAAGCGCTCGCCTTGCGTTCGACCAATTGAACATAGCTGTCGCTGGCCGAAACTTTCGGCGTCACCAGATGGCGCCACAGAAAATACCACGCATACATCCAGGTGACGATCGCCGAAGACATCATGAAAAAGACCGAACCAAACATGTCGATGATCCGCTTGGCGCGATAGCTGACCACGGAATAAACCAGATCAACTCGAACGTGACCTCCTTGCACAAAGGTATAGGCGGCACAAAGACAAACGATCAGTGCATTGTATAGTTTGAGTTCCTCAGCAAACCAGCTGATATCTTTTGACATGCCGACACCAAAGCCGAACGTGATCTGTGCTTCGAGGAAGATCCGCTGGATGAACACAATCACGATTTGCTGCAGCACCATCAGAATACCGGCCCAGGCGGCAAAGCGGCCGATACCATTGGCCATGCCTTCCAAGCCGCGCACCATGCCCCACATGAAGCTGTGTTTCCACATCCCGATTGTTGTCAGAACAATCAGGGTGACGAATACAACAAAAAAGAATTCAGTAGACCCACCGTAGTAGATCACGCGCATCACTGCGGCACCATCGGACCAGTTCAGCCAAAGCTGCGGATGAGTCAGCGCATATAGAAGGTTGTACGGCGCCATCACAATGTTCATTAAAAACCAGCTGACCCATTCCATTGGCCGTTTCCCCCAACTTTATTGTGCGGAATGTTCCTGCGCATTGGCAGGCCGACGATATCGAACCGCCTTTAGCCCTTCGCCGCAGGGGCGAAGGGCCTGTCTTGTCGTGACGCCGGATCAGCCTTTGGCCAGAACCCGGTTGCGCTGTTCGACATAAAAGCCGTCGGATTTCAGAATCCAGTCCGACGATTTCGCCAACGATGCCTCGAACGAATTGCGAATACGCGCGAACAATTCGTCACCCATGTACTGGTCCAGCACCTCTTTCGAGGCAGCGCCGAATGCATCCCACACGTCGTCACTGAATTGCAATGTACGCACGCCCTGCTGTTGCAGGCGGGCCAGAGCAGCACCGTTGTTGGCGAGTGTATTGGACAACTGCCATTGGGTGGTGGCCTTGCAGGCGTTGTCGATGATCGCCTTGTGCGGATCGCTCAGCGATTCCCAGACATCCAGATTGATACCGGTGGTCAGGCCCGAACCCGGCTCGTGGAAACCGGCGGTGTAATACACCTTGGCGACCTCCTGAAAACCCGCCCGCTCGTCCGCGAAGGGGCCAACCCATTCCAGCCCGTCAAGCGCGCCCGAAGACAGCGCCTGATACAATTCACCGCCAGGGATGTTTTGCACTGACACGCCCAGCTTGCCCAGAACCTCGCCGCCGAGGCCCGGCATACGAAACCGCAGCCCTTTGAGATCTTCCGCCGAGCGGATTTCGTTGCGGAACCAGCCGCCCGATTGCGACCCCGAATTGCCACACAGGAAACATTTCAGCCCGAAGATCAGGCCCAGTTCATCGTGCAGCTCCTGACCGCCATCGTTGTAATACCAGTTCGACAGTTCCTGCGCGGTGCCCCCGAAGGGGACGGCGGTGAAATAGGCGTAACCCGGATGCTGGCCGATGAAATAATATTCCGCAGTGTGGTACATGTCGGCCTGACCGGCGGTCACCGCATCAAAAACCTCGAACGCACCCACCAGCTCTCCGGGGGCCTTCTTTTCGATCAAAAGCGAACCGCCGCCCATGGCGTTCACCGCCTCGTTGAAGTAGGTCGCAGCATCGTCAAGCACCGCAAAGCCGCGCGGCCAAGACGTGACCATGCTCAACGTGCGGTTACCTTGGGCGATGGCGGGCGCTGCAAGGGTGGTTGCCGCCGCGCCGCCGATGGCTGCGGTACGCAGAAAAGAACGACGATCCATAATTCAGGTCCTCCCATTAGGATGCCGCGATCGTCGGTCAGAGTGGGGCCGAACGCTCAGGGCGGATCGTTTAAAGTCTCGTCAGTTTAAAGTCGCAATCCGGCATCACAATACCCACAACCCCGTAGTTGGCTCAAAAATATGACCAATTTCGCCAGATTTTCCCACCTTTTCGCCGGCATGAATAATTCCGGTCGCTTCGCAGGCGCGAGGCGCGCTAGGATGTGGCCGATTTCAACATTTGTTTGCGACTCGCCTTTGGTCAAACGCTTTTCTTCTGTTCGCCTGTCCTACGGGCAAAAGCTGGGCCTGTTGGCGACGGTTCCCCTGATCGTGGCGGTCGCGCTGATCGCGATTCTGGTGACCGACCAGTCCCGGCAACTGGCCGAGCGTGAAATCGCCGCACTGGAAACCCAGTTGATCGAGGCAAAGAAGAAAGAGTTGCGCAACTATGTCACACTCGCACGCAACGCCTTTTTTTTCATCTATGGCAACGCCCAGCCTGACGACGCCGCAGCCAAGCTGGCCGTGGCGCAGATTCTGGCGGCGATGATTTATGGCAACGAAGGGTTTTATTTCGTCTACGACTATGATGGCACCAACATCGTGTCGCCACGTCAGACCGAACTGATCGGCCTAAACTGGGCCGGCCAGACCGACCCGAACGGCGTGCCGATCACCGACGAGCTGATTCGCATCGCCCGTTCCGGTGCCGGCTACCACAGCTATCTCTGGCCGAAACCCAGCACCGGCGAAATGGCCGAGATGGTCACGTATGTGACTGGCCTTCACTCTTGGCACTGGGCCCTGGGCACCGGGGTTTTCATTGATGACGTGCTGCACACTGTCGCCACGGCCCGCGCAGGTGTTGAAAAACGGATCGCGCAAACCTTTGTCCAAATCGGCGCGATCACTGCCGTTTCGTTGTTTCTGGTTTTCCTGTCGGGGCTTTTCATCAATATCCGCGAACGTCGTCTGGCCGATGCCCGCCTGAAACACCTGACCCAGCGCATCGTCGACACCCAGGAGGAAGAGCGCAGCCGTGTGGCGCGCGAACTGCACGATTCGATCAGCCAGATCCTGATCGGCGCACGCTATGCACTGGAACTGACACGGCGGCGCCTCCGGCTGGGCGATGAACGCGTCTCGGACAGCCTGGACAGGGGCATCGACAATCTGTCGGGTGCAATTCAGGAAGTGCGCCGGATCAGCCGCGATCTGCGCCCGAGTGTGTTGGACGATCTGGGCCTCGGCCCTGCCCTGCATGCCCTTTCCGATGAATTCAGCATGCGCACCGGCATCATCTGCGACTTTGAAACAGTTGTATTTTCCAACCGCCTGAGCCAAGATGCAAAGACTGCCCTCTATCGTATCGCGCAGGAATCGCTAACCAATATCGCGCGCCATTCCGGCGCCCGCCATGTAACGCTGCGCCTGTTCGGTCACCGCAGGGGCGGAACCCTGCGCATTCAGGACGACGGCTGCGGCATAGACCCGGCCCGCCCGCAGCGCTCCGGCATCGGAATTGGCCTGCGCAACATGCAAGAGCGCATCGAACAACTGGGCGGTACTCTGCGCATCCAATCCTCGGCCAGTGGCACAATGATCGAAGCGAACGTGCCCCTGACCCACCTTCTGCCCCCGTCCCAAGCGCCAAAGGCCGCCGCATGACCCGCCCCCCTACCCGCGTGATGATCGTTGACGATCACCCAATGGTTGCCGAAGGAATCGAGGCGATTCTCGAAAGCTATGATGACATTACCGTGGTCGCCACCCTGTCCAACGGTCAGGCGGCGATTGACCGCGTGGTGGAGCTGGCCCCGGATGTGGTTCTGCTGGATTTGAACATGCCCGGGATATCGGGCCTGTCTGCCACTGAAATCATCATGGAACGTCGCCCCGAAACCCGTGTGCTGATCCTGTCAATGCACGACAGCGCCGAATATATCACCACTGCACTGAACCACGGCGCGCGGGGTTATATCCTGAAGGACGTGCCCACCGACGACATCAAGACGGCCATCGACACTGTCATGCAGGGCGGCGAATACCTGTGCATCGGCGCCGAGACATCGCTGTCACCGTCCCGCGCGACGGGTGGACGCCTGCCGCTGACGCAGCGGGAACAGACGATCCTGCTGGAACTGGCCCAAGGGCACAGCAACAAGGACGTGGCCCAGACGCTGGACATCTCGATACGTACCGTCGAAACCCATCGCAAGAACATCAAGCGCAAGCTTGGCATCGCCAGCACCGCCGGGCTGACCCGCTATGCGCTGGAACACGGGGTGTTGCAGGGCACTGGGCGATAACGGTGGCCTTCGCCGCAACAGACGGCAGCCATCGCAAGAAAAGTACAAAATCCAGCATCTTTGCGACATTTTTTGCGGCAGCTTGGTTGACGCCCCCGCGCCCGGACCCTAATCTGACTGCGTGGCAACAGGAGCCTGTTCAATGTCCGCCGACATCGTAATTGTAAAAGACACGCGCATGGGCCGGTGACGGACACCTGAAACGGTTCCCCATGCGCCCCCGAACTTCGGGGGTTTTTTTGTGCCAGACGGCAACGATGCGGCCAACAGCAGGCGATAGCGGAGATCAAACGGATGAAAAAGGCAATGACCGGGGCGGCCATGGTGGTTCAGGCGCTCAAGGATCAGGGGGTCGAGGTGGTGTTCGGGTATCCCGGGGGTGCCGTATTGCCGATCTATGACGAGATTTTCCAGCAGAATGAAATTCGCCATGTTCTTGTGCGCCACGAACAGGCGGCCACCCACGCCGCCGAAGGTTACGCCCGCTCGACCGGCAAACCGGGGGTGTGCCTTGTCACCTCGGGGCCGGGCGCAACAAACGCTGTGACCGGGCTGACCGATGCGCTGATGGATTCGATCCCGATCGTCGTGCTGAGCGGGCAAGTGCCCACCTTCATGATCGGCAATGATGCCTTTCAGGAGGCCGACACCGTGGGCATCACCCGCCCCTGCACAAAACACAACTGGCTGGTCAAGGAAACCGACCGCCTGTCGGGCACCATCCACGAGGCGTTTCACGTCGCCACGACGGGGCGTCCGGGGCCGGTTCTGGTGGACATTCCGAAGGACGTGCAATTTGCCACCGGCACCTACACCCCCAAGGCCAAGGTCAAGGTCAGCCATTACCAACCCAAGACCATGGGCAACCCCGACACCATCGCGGAACTTGCCGAGGCGATGGCAAAATCCGAACGTCCGATCCTTTACACTGGCGGTGGCGTTATCAATTCAGGCCCGCGGGCCACGGCGCTGTTGCGCGAACTGGCGGAATTGACCGGGTTTCCGGTGACCAGCACGCTGATGGGTCTGGGTGCCTATCCGGCTTCGGGCAAGCAGTGGCTGGGGATGTTGGGGATGCACGGGCTGTACCAGGCGAACATGTCGATGCATGGCTGCGATCTGATGGTCAACATCGGCGCGCGGTTCGATGACCGGATCACCGGGCGCGTGGCCGATTTCAGCCCCCATTCGATCAAGGCGCATATCGACATCGACCCCAGTTCGATCAACAAGATTATCCGCGTCGAGATGCCGATCATCGGTGACATTGCCGCCGTTCTGGAACAACTGATCGCCATCTGGAAAGAGCGCGGTCTGCACCCCAACCGCGAAGGGCTGGCCAAGTGGTGGAAGAAGATCGACAGGTGGCGCGAGGTGGATTGCCTGAAGTTTACCCAAAAAGGCCCTGTTATCAAACCACAATACGCCGTGAAACGACTTGAGGAACTGACCAAGGGATACGACCGGTACATCACCACCGAGGTGGGCCAGCATCAGATGTGGGCGGCACAATACCTGAACTTCGAAGAGCCCAACCGCTGGATGACATCGGGGGGCCTTGGCACCATGGGCTATGGTTTTCCGGCATCGGTCGGGGTGCAGATGGCGCATCCCGATGCCTTGGTCATCAACGTTGCCGGCGAGGCATCGTGGCTGATGAACATGCAGGAACTTGGCACGGCAATGCAGTATCGCCTGCCGGTGAAACAGTTCATTCTGAACAATGAACGCTTGGGCATGGTCCGACAGTGGCAGGAATTGCTGCATGGCGAGCGGTATTCGCATTCATGGTCTGAATCCTTGCCTGATTTCGTCAAGCTGGCCGAGGCGTTCGGCGCCAAGGGCATCCAGTGTCACGATCCTGCCGATCTGGACGAGGCGATCATCGAGATGATCCGCCACCCCGGCCCGGTGGTCTTTGACTGTCTCGTCGAAAAACACGAAAATTGCTTTCCGATGATTCCCTCTGGCGAACCGCACAACAAGATGTTGCTGGGCGAAGCATCAACAAAAGACGCCATCGGCACAAAGGGCGCCGTCATGGTCTGATCAGGTATTGCGTCAGGCGGCCCCCCGCGGCGGGGCGCCTGCCTGGCGCGGGGGGGTGTTTTCGGGCAAGAATCGTGCGAGTTCGGCCAGAACGGTCGCCTTGCGCAGTGGTTTTGTCAGAAAACCATTCATCCCCGCCGCCATACAGCGGGCGCGATCCTCGGCGGTGGCGTTGCCGGTCAGCGCGATAATAGGAATCGGCGCGACGCCGCAGGCAGCCTCGGCGCGCCGAATGTCATGTGTCGCGCTGATCCCGTCCTTGCGGGGCATCGAAATATCCATCAACACCAGATCGGCGTCGCC
>JAACVA010000046.1 GCA_009992615.1 Rhodobacterales bacterium | reverse complement strand
GATGATCACCGCCTCGAAATCGATCACCGCACAGACCGTCAGCGCCGCGCGGGCCAGCTGCGCGCCGGCCGCGTCGATCCAGCGTTCGAGCGGCGCGGCAAAGGCGCTCCAGTCCTGCGGCTGGGTCCACAGCAGGCGCGGGTCGTGCCCCTCGGCGACGATGTCGGCCTCCAGCAGATAGAGCGAGGCCACGTCGATGAGCTGGCAGGCCCGACCATCCGCCCGCATCGCCGGGAGCGAGCCGAAGGCACCGGCATTGCCCATCGCGCCGTCGAACACCGAATGGTTGAGCACCACGCCGCCGCCCACGAAAGAGCCGACAAAGAAATAGGCATAATCGCGGAACGCGCGGCCCCGGCCATAGACATGCTCGGCCCGGCAGGCTGCCGTGGCGTCATTCTCGACCAGCACCGGCAGATCGCAGAACCGGGCGATTTCCGCTTCGAAATCGATATCGCGCCAGACCGCGAGTTCGGCAGCCGGTGCGCCGACGGCATCGTGCCAGTTCCACATCTCGAAGGGTTTCGCGATCCCGATCCCCGCGATGCGTGCCCGCGCGGGCAGCCTGGCAGCCTCGGTCAGCGTCGCAAACCCCTTGCGCAGGAACCCGAAGACCTCTGCCGGCAGCGGGTAGCGGTAGGTCGCCTGCAACTGCCCGCGCACCTGCCCGCGGAAATCGGCGAGCACCAGATCGGCCGAACGCCGCCCGATCTTGAGCCCGACGGAAAAGACCCCGTCCGCCGCCAGCGTCATCGGCACAGAGGGCTTGCCCACCCTGCCCCGTTGCGGATCGCCGCGGGTGATGAAGCCCTCGCCCTCGAGCCCGCGCAGGATCACCGACACCGTCTGCGGCGAAAGCCCCGCGATCCGGGCAAGGTCGCTGCCGGGCAGCGCGCCGTGGCGCTGGATCATCGACAGGATCAGTCGCTCGTTGTGGTCACGCACGCCCTGCTGGTTCACGCCACTGCTGAGCCTGCGCACTTCACCCTGGTCCATCGCGCTCTCCTCCTGCTGCCGATACTGCCCCGGTCGCAATTAATAAATCAACTAGATTTATTTATTGACGCGACGCCCCGAATCACGCTTACTCAGCGTCACCCGGTCGGATCGCAAGACCCCGGTTTCGACGGCGATACCAGAGGTGTCGCCTTGCAATTCCTTGGGAGGAAACCATGAAAAAGCTTCTCGCCGGCACTGCGCTGGCCCTTTGTGCGATGTCCGGCACGGCCTTTGCGGCCGGTCACGGCGTCAGCGCCTGCCTGATCACCAAGACCGACACCAACCCGTTCTTCGTCAAGATGCGCGAAGGTGCCGAGGCCCGCGCGGCCGAGCTGGGGATCACGCTGAACTCCTATGCCGGCACCGTTGACGGCGACCACGAAAGCCAGGTCGCGGCGATCGAGACCTGCATCGCGGCTGGCGCTTCGGGTATCCTGCTCACCGCCTCCGACACCTCGGCCATCGTCGGCGCGGTGCAGCAGGCACGCGACGCGGGCCTCCTGGTGATCGCGCTCGACACGCCGCTGAGCCCGGCCGAATCGGCCGACGCGACCTTTGCCACCGACAACTTTCAGGCCGGTGTGCTGATCGGCCAATGGGCCGCCGCCACGCTGGGCGCCGAGGCCGCCAATGCACGGATCGCGATGCTCGACCTCGCCGTGAGCCAGCCCACCGTGGACGTGCTGCGCGACCAGGGCTTCCTGACCGGGTTCGGCATCGACGTGGGCGACGTGAACGTGATCGGTGACGAGTCCGACCCGCGCATCGTCGGCAACGACATCACCTCGGGCAACGAAGAAGGCGGTCGCAGCGCGATGGAAAGCCTGCTCGCCGTCGATCCCGACATCAACGTGGTCTACACGATCAACGAACCCGCCGCCGCCGGTGCCTATGAGGCGCTGCTGGCGATGGGCCGCGAAAAGGACGTGCTGATCGTGTCGGTTGACGGTGGCTGCCCCGGCGTGCGCAACGTCGCCGACGGCGTGATCGGCGCCACGTCGCAGCAATATCCGCTGCTGATGGCGTCGCTGGGGATCGAGGCGATCGCCGCCTTTGCCGCCGATGGCACCCTGCCTGCCAACACCGAAGGCAAGGACTTCTTTGACACCGGCGTCGCGCTTGTCACCGACGCACCCGTCGATGGCGTCGAGTCGATCTCGGTCGAGGAAGGCACCGCGCGCTGCTGGGGCTGACCCCGCACGACGTCTGGCGTGCTTGATCGCGCGCCCTGATACATCGCACACTGCACCATTCGGGGCGGGCCATGGTCCGCCCCGATGATCAAGCGGCACAGGCCTGCCCCTGCGCCGCACCCATCCGCGTCAACAGGGAGGAGCCTGCGATGCCGAGTGAAGGTGACAATTTCGAAGCCGTCGTGCAGGGCCGCAGGCCCGAGGCCGTGGCCGAGTTCCACGAGGACACCAGCCTGATCAAACGCTTCCAGCACGCGCTGCATGTCACGCCCGCGCTGGTGCCGCTGGTGGTGCTGCTCGTGTCCATCGCGGTGTTCGGCCTGCTGCTGGGGTCCAAGTTCTTTTCCGCCTCCTCGCTCACGCTGATCCTGCAACAGGTGCAGATCGTGGGCATCGTGGCCGCGGCGCAGAGCATCGTGATCATGACCGCGGGCATCGACCTGTCGGTCGGTGCGATCATGGTGCTGTCCTCGGTGGTGATGGGGCAATTCACCTTTCGCTACGGCATCCCGGTGGAAATCTCGATCGCCTGCGGACTGCTCTGCGGCACGATCTGCGGCTATATCAACGGCTGGCTGATCGCGGTGGTCAAACTGCCGCCCTTCATCGTCACGCTGGGCATGTGGCAGATCATCCTCGCCACCAATTTCCTGTATTCGAAAAACGAGACGATCCGCAGCCAGGACATCCGCGAAAACGCGCCGCTGCTGCAACTCTTCTCGACCACCTTCAAGATCGGCGCCGACGAGAACGGGCGCGGCGGGGCGAGTTTTACCGTCGGCGTGATCTTCATGATCGGGCTGATCGCGGTGCTGGCCTGGGTCATGCGCAACACGGCCTGGGGGCGGCATGTCTATGCGGTGGGCGACGACCCCGATGCCGCGCAGCTTTCGGGGGTCAATGTGCGCGGGACGCTCATTTCGGTCTATGTGCTCGCGGGGCTGATCTGCGCCTTTGCCGGATGGGCGCTGATCGGGCGGATCGGGTCGGTCTCGCCCACCTCGGGCCAGTCGGCCAATATCGAGAGCATCACCGCCGTGGTGATCGGGGGCATCTCGCTCTTTGGCGGGCGCGGCTCGATCCTGGGCGCGCTCTTTGGCGCGCTGATCGTGGGGGTGTTCACGCTGGGGCTGCGGCTGATGAATGCCGATACGCAATGGACCTATCTTCTCATCGGGGTGCTGATCATTGCCGCCGTGGCCGTGGATCAGTGGATCAGAAAGGCGACCGCATAATGGAACCCATTCTCAAGGGCCGTGGGCTGGTCAAGCGCTATGGCAAGGTCACAGCGCTCGATCATTGCGACTTTGACCTCTATCCGGGCGAGATCCTCGCCGTGATCGGCGACAATGGCGCGGGCAAGTCGAGCCTGATCAAGGCGGTGTCGGGGGCCATCGTGCCCGATGCGGGCGATGTGTTTCTCGACGGCAAGAAGGTGCAGTTCACCCGCCCGACCGAAGCGCGCGAGGCGGGGATCGAGACGGTCTATCAGACCCTCGCCATGTCGCCCGCCCTGTCCATCGCGGACAACATGTTCATGGGGCGCGAATTGCGCAAACCGGGGTTTCGCGGCACCTGGCTGCGCCAGCTCGACCGGCCGCGGATGGAGAAATTCGCCCGCGAAAAGCTCACCGAGCTGGGGCTGATGACGATCCAGAACATCAACCAGGCGGTCGAGACGCTGTCGGGCGGGCAACGTCAGGGGGTCGCGGTGGCCCGTGCGGCGGCTTTTGGCTCCAAGGTCATCATCCTCGATGAACCCACCGCAGCACTTGGGGTCAAGGAAAGCCGCCGCGTGCTCGAGCTGATCCTGGATGTGCGCGCGCGCGGCGTGCCGATCATCCTCATCAGCCACAACATGCCGCATGTGTTCGAGGTCGCCGACCGCATCCATGTGCACCGGCTGGGCAAGCGGCTTTGCGTCATCAACCCCAAGAATCATTCGATGTCGGATGCGGTTGCCTATATGACTGGGGCCAAGGTGCCGGAGACCGAACTCGAAACCGTCTAGGGGCGCGCATTGCTGGACATCACCGCGCAGATCAACGTGCTGGCCGACAGGGTTCATGCCCTGCGGCCGACGCATCCCCGGCTTCTGATGGCCATTTCCGGTGCGCCGGCGAGCGGGAAATCCACGCTCGCCGGCGAGCTCGTCCGCCGGCTGCGGCTACAGAAATGCCCCGCCGAAGTGGTGCCGATGGACGGCTTTCACCTCGACAATGCGGTGCTCGACGCGCGGGGGTTGCGCGCGCGCAAGGGCGCTCCGGAAACCTTTGACGCGGCGGGGTTCGTGGCCATGGTCCGCCGGCTCAAGGCGCCGGGCGAGGTGGTGGTGCCGCTCTTTGACCGGGCGCGCGACATCGCCATCGCCGGCGCGCAGGTCATCCCGCATGACTGCCCGGTGGTGGTGGTCGAGGGCAACTACCTGCTCTTTGACGAAGGTCCGTGGTCCGCGCTCGCGCCGCTGTGGGACCTGTCGGTGCGCGTCGATGTGCCGATGGACGAATTGCGCGGCCGGCTGATCCAGCGCTGGCTGAGCCATGGGTTGAGCCGCGCCGCCGCGATCCGGCGGGCCGAAAGCAACGACATTCCCAACGCGCAACGCGTGATCGACCGCGCCTTGCCGGCCGAAATCCACTTTCCGCCCCGAACCACCCCCTGACAGAGCCTGTTATCGCTAACAGGGACACTTGCGACATGCGAGGAACCGCTTATGATCGGCGTCATGAACACAGCCAGCAAGACCTCCCCGCTTGACCAGACAACGGTTTCCCGTCTGCTCGCGGCAGCGCATGACGACCCTTTCGCGGTGCTCGGGCCGCACAAGCATGGCCGCGCCACATGGCTGAGCGCGATCGACCCCGGCGCCGACCGGCTCTGCGCCGTGATCGGGTCCAGGACCTATCCGCTCGACCGCGTCGAAGGCGCCCTGTTTTGCGGCAAGGTGCCCGCGGGCAAGCCCTACCGCCTGCGCGGCACGGGGGCCGATGGCGCGACATGGGACTATGACGACGCCTACCGCTTTGGCCCGGTTCTGAGCGATTTCGACGAATACCTGCTGGGCGAGGGCACGCATCAGCGGCTCTGGAAGGCGCTGGGCGCGCATGTGATGATCCACGAGGGCACGGCCGGCACGCATTTCGCCGTCTGGGCGCCCAATGCGCGGCGCGTGTCGGTGGTGGGTGATTTCAACGCCTGGGACGGGCGGCGGCATGTGATGCGCCGGCGCGGCGGCACCGGCGTGTGGGAGATATTCGTGCCCGGCGCTGCCGAAGGCGCGGCCTATAAATACGAACTCATCGGCCCCGACGGCACGATGCAGCCGCTCAAGGCCGACCCCGTCGGCTTTGGCGCGCAGCATCCGCCCGAGACGGCGAGCGTGGTGCGCGATATCGCAGGCTATGGCTGGGGCGATGCCGACTGGATGGCGAGGCGCGCGCAGGCGAACCGCCGCGATGCGCCGATCACGGTCTATGAGGTGCATCTGGGCTCGTGGAAACGGATCTGGGATCAGGGCGGCCGCCCGCTGAGCTACAAGGAAGCCGCGGTCGATCTGGTGAATTACGCCAAGGGCATGGGCTTTACCCATCTCGAACTGATGCCGGTGAGCGAATATCCCTTTGACGGGTCATGGGGGTATCAGCCGGTGGGGATGTATGCGCCCACCATCCGCTTTGGCCCGCCGCATGAATTCCGCGACCTCGTGGATGCCGCGCATCGCGCCGGGCTGGGCGTGATCCTCGACTGGGTGCCCGGCCATTTCCCGACCGACGCGCATGGGCTGGGCCGCTTTGACGGCACCGCGCTTTATGAACACGGCGACCCCAAGGAAGGGTTCCATCAGGACTGGAACACGCTGATCTACAATTACGGTCGCGCCGAGGTGGCCAATTTTCTTGTCGCCAACGCGCTGTTCTGGCTCGAGGAATACCACATCGACGGGCTGCGCGTGGATGCCGTGGCCTCGATGCTCTACCGTGACTATTCGCGCAAGGCCGGCGAATGGATCCCCAACAAGGACGGCGGGCGCGAGAATTACGAGGCGATTGCCCTGTTCCAGCGGATGAACATCGCGGCCTATGGCACGCAGGACGGTATCCTCACGATCGCCGAGGAAAGCACGTCGTTTCCCCGCGTCTCGGCCCCGGTCGATGCGGGGGGGCTGGGCTTTGGCTACAAGTGGAACATGGGCTGGATGAACGACACGCTCGATTACATCAAGCGTGACCCGATCCACCGCAAATACCACCACCACCAGATGACCTTTGGCCTGCACTATGCCTTCAGCGAGAACTTCGTGCTGCCGATCAGCCATGACGAGGTGGTGCATGGCAAGGGCAGCATGATCGAGAAGATGCCCGGCAACTGGTGGGAAAAATGCGCCAACCTGCGGGCCTATTACGGCTTCATGTGGACCCATCCGGGCAAGAAGCTGTTGTTCATGGGCTGCGAATTCGGCCAGCCCGGCGAATGGAACCACGACGCGCAGATCGACTGGGACGCGGCCGAGCGGCCCGAGCACAAGGGCATCCAGAGCCTCGTGCGCGACCTCAACGCGCTCTACCGTGCGACCCCTGCCCTACATGTCAAGGATTGCGAGCCTGACGGGTTCCAATGGATCGACGCCGCCGATGCAGAGGCGTCGCTCTACAGCTATATCCGCCGCGGCGGGCCGGATGACGCGCCTTGCGTCGTCGTGGTCAACATGACCCCGGTCGAGCGCACGGACCACGCCATCGGCGTGCCGCAGATCGGCCATTGGGCCGAAATCATGAACACAGACGCCGCGGTTTACGGAGGAGGAAACCGCGGCAATCTGGGCGGTGTGGACGCGCTGGCGCAGGCCCATCAGGGCCAGCCCGCGCATATCCGCATCACGATACCGCCCCTGTCCACGCTGGTTTTCCGGCTGGACAAGGGTTAACGGCAGGGAGGAGCCGCTTATGCCACAAAACCGCAGACTGACCAGCCGCGCGATGGCCTTTGTTCTGGCCGGAGGGCGCGGGTCGCGCCTCAAGGAACTCACCGACAGGCGGGTCAAACCTGCGGTCTATTTCGGCGGCAAGACGCGGATCATCGACTTTGCGCTGTCCAACGCGATGAACTCGGGCATCCGCAAGATCTCGGTCGCCACGCAGTACAAGGCGCACAGCCTGATCCGCCATTGCCAGCGCGGCTGGAACTTTTTCCGCGCCGAGCGCAACGAATTCCTCGACATCCTGCCCGCCTCGCAGCGCGGCGGGGATGAGGCCTGGTATCGCGGCACGGCCGATGCGGTGACGCAGAACATCGACATTGTTGACAGCTACGGCGTTGATTACATTATCATTCTGGCAGGCGATCACATCTACAAGATGGATTACGAGCTGATGCTGCAACAGCATGTCGACACCGGCGCCGACGTGACCATCGGCTGTCTGACCGTGCCCCGCGCCGAGGCGAGTGCCTTTGGCGTGATGGCGATCGACAAGACCGACCGGATCACCAGTTTTCTGGAAAAACCCAATGATCCTCCCGGCACGCCAGACGATCCCACGGTTACGCTCGCCTCGATGGGAATTTACGTTTTCAAATGGTCGTTCCTGCGCGATCTGCTGATCATGGATGCCGAGGATCCGAACTCCAGCCATGATTTCGGCGGCGACATCATTCCCGATATCGTTAAAAACGGCAAGGCGATGGCCCACCGGTTCGAGGACAGTTGTGTGCGGCACGACCCAGCCGCACCCGCCTATTGGCGTGACGTGGGCACCATTGATGCGTTCTGGAAGGCGAATATCGACCTGACCGGCTTCACCCCCGATCTGGATCTCTGGGACAAGACCTGGCCGATCTGGACCTATTCTGAAGCCGTGCCGCCGGCCAAGTTCGTGCATGACGCACCCGACCGGCGCGGCGTTGCCATTTCTTCGCTGGTGGCGGGGGGGTGCATCATTTCGGGTACGGAAATCCGCGAAAGCCTGTTGTTTACCCAAGTGCACACCAACTCCTATGCCAGCCTCGAACAGGCGGTCGTGCTGCCCTATGCCAATATCGGGCGCAAGGCGAAGCTGCGAAAAGTGGTGATCGACCGGGGCGTTGACGTGCCCGAAGGGCTGGAGGTGGGTTTTGACCCCGAGGAAGACGCGCGCTGGTTCCGGGTTTCGGAGGGCGGTGTGACGCTGATCACCCAGAACATGCTGGATGCAAAGGCCGCCCAGGCATGATCCAT
>JAACVA010000327.1 GCA_009992615.1 Rhodobacterales bacterium | reverse complement strand
GGCGTTCCATAGGTCGTCTCGAACGCAAGCGCCATCAGCGCCCGCGCCCCCTGGGCTCGTGCCATGGTGTTCTCCTTTCTTTGCCTCGCTGGGCAGATCACATAAAGCAGCGTTGCTGCCGAGTTACGCTGGGCTTAGGCTGCACCCAACGGGCTGAGAGCAGAGCTGCTATGGATTTCAAGGACCTATTGCGCCTTCAAGGATACGACCCAGACCTCACAGAGCGCATTGTCCTGCTGCGCCACCGCCCCTTCGAGACCCGACTTGCCCGCGCGATGCCGTGGATTATCGAAGAACGCCCGGACCTTTTCGAAGTCTACCAGTCCGTCCCCGGCCGACCAAAAGCCGCCCTGCGTCGGGCCGAATTCGTGGCGAGCTTCCTGGGACTCTCGCCCGGCAAAGCGCACTTCGTCGGGCTTTATCGCATCGGCGAGGCGCGCGCGCTCGACCATGATGCCTTCTGGCGCATACCGGAGAACCTTACCCTCAGGGAAATGGGATACGAGGGCTTCACAGCCGATCACGCAGACCGGGTGGGAGCCGAGCTTCAGTTCGACCTGGAGCGCCTTCCTTTTTACAGCAACTGGCGCGGTCGGCTGGTCATCGATTTTCCGCCGCCGGAGCGCTCATGGTTCCGGTGGGTGGACCGCGGGATCTTTCCTGTCAGCGCTATCCTCGAGGAAAGCGCTTTCGCAGCCCCGCCGCCTGACTGGCGCGAGATCGATCTCACCTTCGCGGAACTCTTGGCGCTACCGGCGTCTTGGCGGGCGCGGCTGGCTGAATGGCGGGGGATCTACCTCATTTTCGATGAAAGCGATCGTCGGGCCTATGTCGGCTCCGCCTACGGTCGCGAAAACATTTACGGTCGGTGGCAGGTCTACGCCCGCGATGGTCACGGTGGAAACCGCGAACTGCGCGGCCGCGACCCTCACAATTATCGGTTCAGCATTCTCGAACGCCTTGCGCCAGACCTGCCAGCTGAAGATGTCATCGCTCGCGAGAACAGCTGGAAGCTGCGGCTCCATTCGCGGCAACCGTTCGGTCTCAACGCCAACTGAGTCACCCACAGAGGTGGTCCCCGAAATCCGGACATGGAGCTACGCTTGATCCGTGCGTGGAGAAGGACGGACCGAGTGGCAGGGAAACGGAGACGGTACAGCGCCGAGTTCA
>JAACVA010000326.1 GCA_009992615.1 Rhodobacterales bacterium | reverse complement strand
CACAACGACCTGATGGCGCGCATCGCTGCCTTCCTTGCCACCAACGACCTATAGGGGAACTCCATGACCAAACTGACGGAAACCTCGACCATCATCCTCAGCGCCGGGGCCCAGCGCCCCGACAACATCGCCCTGCCGCTGCCCAAGGGACTGGCCGGTGCTGCGGCTAAGATGGCCGTCGCCAAGATGATCGAACGCGGCTGGCTGCAGGAGGTCGATGCCAACCTGCGGCGCGGCGAACCGCTTTGGCGCGAAACTGGCGATGGTCATGGCACCACGCTGGTGGTCACCGAGGCGGGGTTGCTGGCCATCGGGATCAAGCCGGTTGTGGTCAAGACCGTGGTCGGCATCCGCGAACACGCGGCGGCGACGCTCGCGCCGAAACAGCCGACGCCGCGCGCCGGGACCAAGCAGGCCATGCTGATTGCCATGCTTCAGACCCCTGAAGGCGCCACCATGGAGGCGATCGTCGCTGCAACCGGCTGGTTGAGCAATACTGCGAGGGGCGCGATGTCAGGAGCCTTGGGCAAGAAGCTGGGGCTGGTCGTGACCTCGGCGAAGGAAGATGGCAGGGGAAGAGTCTATCGGATCACCTGAAAGCCCAGCTACTGGTTGAAACGCAGAACGCCAAATGCCCGCCCGTGTCACTGGCGCGGTTTAGGCGCGGAGTGAAAATTCAAAGCCGTGCGGGCGTTGTCTGTAAGTGTAAGGCCAAAGCGTTGTGCATAATCAGCCAGCGCCTCCTTAAGCTGAGCGATATACTGCTGCAGCTCTACCAGATCGTCGTCCGGGGATTTGCTATGGATGTCTTTGTCCATTTTCGTTTTCAACTCAGATGCGGGAGAGCTTACCGCAAAAATGGTTGACGTTAAACGGCTATCCGATTTTACCTTTGCAGTGCCGCATTCAGCTATCGGCTGCGTCCGGCCGTCCGCGGCAACCTTGCCTTGTGCTACTGCCGTGACCCTCTGAAA
>JAACVA010000045.1 GCA_009992615.1 Rhodobacterales bacterium | reverse complement strand
CCCGCGCATTCACGTTTTTCCGATGTTTGCAACAAAAGCGGGCTGATCGCCTGATCAGGGGGTCAGCCCCTCGGGTTCGGCCAGCCCATTTGCGCGACAACAGGCGGTGACGGTGTTGGCCAGCAGACAGGCGATGGTCATCGGGCCGACACCGCCGGGCACCGGGGTGATCGCCCCCGCGACGGCGGCGCAGGAGGCGAAATCGCAATCGCCCACAAGGCGCGTCTTGCCGCCCTCGGCCACACGGTTGATTCCCACGTCGATCACCGTTGCCCCCGGTTTGATCCAGTCGCCGGTCACCATCCCGGCCCGGCCCACCGCCGCCACAACGATATCGGCCCGCCGCACCACCCGCGGCAAATCGCGGGTGCGGCTGTGGCACAGGGTAACGGTGCAACTGTCATTCAACAGCAATTGCGCCATCGGCTTGCCCACGATGTTGCTGCGCCCGATCACCACCGCCTCAAGCCCGGCAAGCGGGCCGAGATGATCGCGCAGCAACATGAGAGACCCCAAAGGCGTGCAGGGCACCATGGATTTCTGCCCGGTGCCCAACAACCCGACGTTCAAGATGTGAAATCCATCAACATCCTTGGCCGGATCAATGGCGTTGATCACAAGATTGGCGTTCAGATGGCCCGGCAGCGGCAACTGCACGAGAATCCCATGCACAGTATCGTCCTTGTTCAAGTCATCGATCAGCGCCATAAGATCGGCCTCGGATGTGCTGGCGGTCAGTCGATGTTCGAAACTGGCCATTCCCACCTCGACGGTCATCTTGCCTTTCGAGCGGACATAGACCTGACTGGCAGGGTCTTCGCCCACCAGAACCACGGCGAGGCCGGGGATGATGCCATGGCTTGCCAAAAGGCCCGCCACATGGGCGGCCACCTTGGCGCGGACAGTTGCGGCAAAGGCTTTGCCGTCGATGATCTGGGCGGTCATGGCATCCTCGGTTGGTTTGTTTCAAACAGTCTGGCCGGCCTTGCCGGGGATATTTTTCCGCGACCTTGCCGGTCATGGATCATTGCCGCTAAAACAGCCCCTCGATCTGGCCCGCTTCGTTCAGCCGGATCGTGTTGGCCGAAGGCACCCGCGGCAGGCCCGGCATCGTCATGATCTCGCCACAGATGGCCACAACGAAACCGGCCCCCGCCGAAAGGCGCACCTCGCGCACCGGAATGGTGAATCCGGTGGGTGCGCCGCGCACCTCGGGATCGGTGGTAAAGCTGTATTGCGTCTTGGCCATGCAGACCGGCAGGTGGCCATATCCCTGCGCCTCCCACTCGTGCAGCTGGGCGCGGATCTTGCCGTCGATCTGCACCCCGTCGGCGCGATAGATCTGCTTGGCGATCGCTTCGATCTTGTCGGCCAGCGCCATGTCATCGGGATAGGTCGTGGTAAATCCGTCGGTTTCGCCTTCGGCCAGTTCGGCCACACGGGTGGCCAGATCGGTAATACCGGCCGAGCCTTGCGCCCAATGCTTGCACAAGATCGCCTCGGACGCCTGGGTGGCAACGTAATCCTTCACTGTCTGCACTTCGGCGTCGGTATCGGTAACAAAATGGTTGATCGCAACCACGACAGGCACCCCGAAGGATTTCACGTTTTCGATGTGCCGACCGAGGTTGGCACAGCCATCGCGCACCGCCTGCACATTTTCGGCCCCCAGATCGGCCTTGGCCACCCCGCCATTCATCTTCATCGCCCGCACCGTCGCCACCAGCACCACACAGGACGGCGCCAGACCGGCCTTGCGACATTTGATGTTCATGAATTTCTCGGCCCCCAGATCGGCGCCAAACCCGGCCTCGGTCACCACATAATCGGCCAGCTTCAGGGCCGTCGTGGTGGCGATGACAGAGTTGCAGCCATGGGCGATATTGGCAAAAGGGCCGCCATGCACAAAGGCCGGGTTGTTTTCCAGCGTCTGCACCAGATTTGGCTGCATTGCGTCCTTCAACAGAACGGTCATCGCGCCGTCGGCCTGAATGTCGCGGCAATAGATCGGCTTTTTCTCGCGGGTATAGGCCACGATCATGTCGCCCAGCCGCTTTTCCAGATCTTTCAGATCGCGCGCCAGACACAGGATCGCCATAACCTCGGATGCCACGGTGATGTCAAACCCCGCCTCGCGCGGAAATCCGTTGGCGACACCGCCCAGCGACGCCGTGATCTGGCGCAGCGCCCGGTCGTTCATATCCAGCACCCGGCGCCACACCACACGGCGCACATCAATATCCAGCGGATTGCCCCAATAGACCGAATTGTCGATCATCGCTGCCAACAGGTTGTGGGCACTGGTGATGGCGTGGAAATCGCCGGTGAAGTGCAGGTTCATCTCTTCCATCGGCACGATCTGTGCATAGCCGCCCCCCGCAGCCCCGCCCTTCATCCCGAAGTTCGGGCCCAGGCTGGCCTCGCGGATACAGATCGCCGCCCGTTTGCCAATGGCGTTCAGCCCGTCGCCCAAACCGACGGTGGTGGTCGTTTTGCCCTCGCCCGCGGGGGTCGGATTGATCGCGGTGACGAGAATCAGCTTGCCATCGGGGCGGTCCTTTATGGAGTCGATAAAGCTTTGGCTGACTTTCGCCTTGTCATGGCCATAGGGCAAAAGATCGTCCAACCCGATGCCAAGCTGCGCGCCAATGTCCTGAATCGTGCGCTTTTGCGCCGCGCGGGCGATTTCGATGTCGGATTTATGTGCCATGATATGCGGTTCCTTTTCTTGCGCGGCGCTGCGCGTCTTTTTGCCGATCATACTGCGCGTTGCGCGCACAGCGCGAGGTGATTTGCGACGTTTCGCCAAAAGACGCGCCGCCATGCGGAAATCCGGCGCCGACCGGAACAATAAGGCCGCAGCGGTGTTGGATCTCCAACAGCAAGGAGCATTCAACATGCTGAACGCAACACTCGCCATTCATGGCGGATTTTTCCTGGGTCTGATGCTGGCGGTTGCCGCACTCATCTGAACCAGCCGTCGTTGAAACCTTGAAAAGGCCGGGCGTGATGCCCGGTCTTTTCTGTTTTTGGTGCCTGCATCACTTCGGGCTCCAGGCCCGTTGTCCCGGCACATGCAGGCGCAGCACATCGCCCAGCCGCAACACCCCCGGCCGTTCGACCCATGCGGTGACGCCCCGCCGACCCTGCGCCGCCGCTTTGAACCCTTTGCCTTGGCCCGGATGGGCCATCTCGATGGTTTTGGCCGGAAACTGGCACGGCAGGTTCAGCATATCGACCGTCAAAGTGGTGCCATCGGCCGATTGCAGGCGGCTGGAGGGCGGAATGTGGGAAAAATCCGGTATTCCGTCCACCATGATCGACGCCCCCAACCACCGCGGATCAATCTGCGACAGGTTCAGCGCGCGGGCAATCACGGCCAGTTCCTGCGCGCTGACGACGGTGATTTGTCGGGTATTGCGAATTTCGGTGCCGCGCTTGTACTGATCCAGCACGCGGGAACAGGAGGGGCGGGTTTCGCCGCTGTGGCAATCCGCAGCGTGACCTGCCCATGTCAGCAGCATCTCATCCAGTGGCACCGTTTCAATCTGCGGGGCGTCGCGGTGCGGCACAAAACCCAGCCAGGTAACGGTGGCAACGTGGTTGGTGGGGATCAGGGCGGGCATCGTCAGTCTTTCGTGAACACGGCAAACAGGCGGCGGAAGGGATACAGAACCGAACCATCCGGTTCCGGCGGATAGACCGCCGCCAATGCCGCGTCATAGCGTTCGATAAAGGGCTTGTGCAAGGCTTGGGGCAGCGCCGCCAAATGTGGGCGCATGGCGGTGGATTGGGTGAACAGGCGCACCGGGTGGCCATGGGCTGCGGGCGGCAAGGTTTGCAGATAGTCGGTTTGCCAAAGCTCGACAGTGCCAAGCGGCGCCATCAGACGATGATAGGCGGCCAGCGTCAGCACGTTGCGCAGCATGTGATCGCCATGCTCTGGTACCAACGCCCGCGCGGCTTTCCCCAAAAGGCGATGCGACAGTGCATCCTGCTGATCCGGAACCTGAAATGCCAATGTTCCGCTGGCTGTCAATTTTTCGACCAGCCCAACGATCAGCGCCGCGTGATCGGGCAGCCAGTGCAGCAATGCGTTGGAAAAAATCAGCGCGGGGGGTGTTTCAGGGTGCCAGGATGCCACATCGCTGTGATGCACCGCATCATAGGCGCCCGTGCTGCGCGCCACGTTCAGCATCGACGGCGACGAATCGACCCCCAACAGCCGCCGATCCCCGAATCGGTGCCGCAGGGGCGGGCCAACGACACCGCTGCCACAGCCCAGATCAACGAGATCGCCTTGCGGTAGGGTCGGCACCTGGGCAAGCAGATCAAGTGCGGGGCGCAAACGTAAACCCCGGAACCGTTCATAGGCTCCGGGGTCCCAATCGTGATCGGGGGTTGTCGACATCACGCGGTCGGCTCAGGCTCCATCCCCGTGTCATCTGCCTTTGGGCGCTTGGTCTTGGGCACCGTCGTCAGCGATGGGGTGTTACCTTGGTCGGGGCGGTTGTCGTCATTGTCGCCGCGGTTCAAAGCTTCGCCATTCACCACTTTCATGATTTCGCCGCCGGTGAGGGTTTCATATTCCAACAGTCCCTGTGCCAGACGTTCCAGATCATCGCGCTTTTCGGTCAGGATACGCTTGGCGGTGTCATAGCCCGTATCGATGATTTCCTTCACCTTCTGGTCAATGATCCGCTGCGTATCCGCCGAATGGTTGGTGCCGCCGCCGTAGTTGCCCAAGTAGGACGATTGTTCATTGGCGTAATCGACGAAACCCAGTTCTTCCGCATAGCCAAACTGGGTAACCATGGCGCGGGCGATCTTGCTGACCTGCTGAATGTCCGAAGCAGCACCCGAAGTGACGTTTTCCTTGCCGAACACCAACTCTTCGGCCACACGGCCACCCATCGCCATCGCGATCTTGCTGGTGTATTTGGTCCAGCTGACGCTCAGCTGGTCCCGTTCGGGCAGCGACAACACCAGACCCAAGGCCCGACCACGGGGAATGATCGTGGCTTTGTGGATCGGGTCGTGCTGCGGCACGTTCAGGCCGACAATGGCATGTCCCGCTTCGTGATAGGCGGTCAATTTCTTTTCGTCTTCAGACATGACCATGCTGCGGCGCTCGGCACCCATCATGACCTTGTCCTTGGCGTTCTCGAAATCTTCCATCACTACAAACCGGCGGCCCACACGGGCGGCCATCAAAGCCGCCTCATTCACAAGGTTCGCCAGATCGGCACCTGAAAAACCGGGGCAACCACGGGCGATGATCCGCAAATCCACATCGGGGCCAAGCGGCACCTTGCGGGCGTGTACACCAAGAATCTTTTCGCGGCCTTTGATGTCGGGGTTGGGCACCTGCACCTGCCGGTCAAACCGGCCCGGACGCAACAGCGCCGGGTCCAGAACATCGGGGCGGTTGGTGGCCGCAACGATGATAATACCCTCGTTCGCCTCGAACCCGTCCATTTCCACAAGAAGCTGATTCAGCGTCTGTTCGCGTTCGTCATTGCCACCGCCATAGCCTACGCCACGGCTGCGCCCGACGGCGTCAATCTCGTCGATGAACACGATGCAGGGCGCGTTTTTCTTGGCTTGCTCGAACATGTCGCGCACACGCGATGCCCCGACGCCAACGAACATCTCAACAAAATCAGACCCCGAGATGGTAAAGAACGGCACACCGGCCTCACCGGCGATCGCACGGGCCAGCAGCGTTTTACCGGTGCCCGGAGGACCAACCAACAGCGCACCTTTGGGGATCTTGCCGCCGAGCCGCGAAAATTTCTGCGGCGTACGCAGGAACTCGACGATTTCTTCAAGCTCTTCCTTGGCCTCGTCAATACCCGCCACATCGTCAAACGTAACGCGGCCATGCTTTTCGGTCAGCAACTTGGCGCGCGATTTGCCAAAGCCCATGGCACCGCCTTTGCCGCCACCCTGCATCCGGTTCATGAAATAAATCCAAACCCCGATCAACAGAACAAACGGCAGGAACGTCATGAGGATCGTGGTGAAACCGCTTTGCTCTTGCGGCTTTGCAACGACGTTCACGTTGTTGTCGATCAACATCGCAGTCAGGGCATCGCCATTGTCGGGGCGAATGGTGACGTAATCATTGCCGTCATTCCCGCGGAACAACACCCTTTCGCCATCCAGCGTGACGGCGGTCACGTTGCCCGAATCAACAGCACTTACAAATTCGGAATAGCTGATCGAGCGGGAATTTATCGTGGATGATCCGCCCGAGAACAGGTTGAACAGCGCCACAACAAGAAGAATCAGTACGGCCCAGAAGGCCAGGTTTCGCGCATTCCCCAAGGGTTTTCTCCTGCCAGAAATCTGATACGCCACCGCGCATCGGTTGATACTAAGATAGAGACGATGACGATTTGTTCAATGCGATAAGAGATAGGTGGCGAAATCGTCGCGATCTGGGGCCAGTCGGGCCGACCATCCGTTTTCCAGCCCGGCGAGGGGCGCCGCGATCAGGGTTTCATCCTGCCAGACGGCGGGGCTGGCGCGCAGGCTGGCAGGGGGCAGGCCGGTGGTGCGCCAGGCGGGGCAGTGTTGCAGACCGTGGGCGCCAAGTGCGGCGATGTGCAGGGCCGGATCGTGGGGGCCGTTCATCTGCCAGCGGCTGTCCCAGGGCTGGTCGGTGGGGCCGCGCATGTCCTTGACCGCATTGTATTCGCGGGTCAGCCGAAACAACCCGCCTTCGTCGCGCAGCAGGCACCCGGCCAGGGTGCCCTGTCGATGGGCATAGCGACCGAGCGCGATAAACCGCGGGCGATAGGGTGCAGAGGCGATCCACATCATCGCACCGGCGAGGAGACGGTTCTGCAATTCCGCCGGGGCAGCGTCAAAACCCCGGCGGTCGATCAAAATGTCGCCACCCTGTTGGACGACGATCCGTCGGGCCAGCGCCACCGCTTCACCGCGCAACACGATCCGCGCGTTGCCCATGTGATCGGCCAGCGTGGCAAGGCGTTCGGGCGTCAGGCCCAGATCGGACAGGTGTCCTTGCAAAGCACGGGCGCGCACCCGGTCGAACCGGGGATTGTCGTTGCTGGGGTCGTCGATCCACGAAATACCATTTTCACGCAGCCAGTCGCGCAGCGCTTCGCGGCGTATCCGCAAAAGTGGGCGCAGCCAGCTGGGCGATCCGGGGGTGACATCCTGAATCCCCGCCAACCCGTCGATCCCTGACCCGCGCGCCAGCCGCAGCAGCACGGTTTCAGCCTGATCGTCCATCGTGTGACCCGTCGCCACATCGCCGATGCCATGGTGCATCGCCCAGTCAGCGATCAGCGCGCGGCGGGCATCGCGGGCGGCTGATTGCAGGTTTCCGGTGCCGTCCCATCCCCGCCAACACAAGGTATCGTGGGGCAGATCCAGCGCTGCGGCGCAGCCAGCAACCATCGCCGCCTCGCTGGACGATTCGGCGCGAAGCCCATGATCGACCGTCACGACGTGCAACGCGACCCGTGCATCCACGGCCCAGCGCGCCGCGAGATACATCATCGCCATGCTGTCACCCCCGCCAGAAACAGCAAGCCCCAGGCGGCGCGGCGGTTCGGATTGAAAGACACCGGCAAGGGCCGCGCCAAACGCGCCAGAGATCATCCGCAGGTCAGACCGGCCCGCGCTGTCTGGGCCTCGAGACTGGCCGAAGATGACGGAAAACGTGTGGTCACCTCCGACAAGATCGCGCAGGCATCGGCGGGTTGGCGCAACTGGACCAGTTGCAGGCCCAGTTTCAGCAGCGCATCGGGTGCCTTGGCACCGCTGGGCGACCCCGAGAAAGATTCAAGATAAGCGCGCGCCGCTTCCTCATCCTGGCCAAGGGCGGCCAATGCCTCGCCCCGGTAAAAGTGCGCCTCGCCGGTCAACGCCCCGGCGGTATAGGTCTGGGCAAAGGTCGCAAAGAGGTCAGCGGCGGTGCGAAAGTCACCTTGATCGAGCACCGCCCGGGCCCGATCAAAATCAGTCTTTTCACCGATTGCCAATTCGGTTTCGCCAATGGGGCGCGGCGGCGCGGGGTTTGCGGTGGGGGCGGCGGCCCCACCGAGCGGTGCAGTTTCACCAAGGGCAGAAATATCACACCCCGGCTCCAGCTCACAGACGCGGAATTGCAGGTCACCGATCCGGTTGGTGCCGTCGGTGACCACGCGGTTAACCCGATTTTCAAGCTCTTCGGTCTTGCCCGTCAGCCGGCGCAGTTCCGCCTCCATCGTGTCAATGCGTTGCAGCGCGCTGGTGCCGGTCAAATCCACCGACGGCGTTCCGGTGGTTGACAGTTCGCGGCGCAGCTTCTGCACCTCGACCAGCAGGATCGACAGCTCCTGCCGGATGTCGGCCAGCGTCGTATCCTGGGCCTGCGCGCCAAGCGGCAGGGCCAGGACAACCGACAGGGCAAAGGCGGCGCGCCACATGGTTACGACAGCGCCCCGGCGGCAATCACGGTGACCGCACGGCGGTTCTTGGCATAGCAGGCCTCGGACGAACACACCTCGATC
>JAACVA010000044.1 GCA_009992615.1 Rhodobacterales bacterium | reverse complement strand
CACGCAGTCAAAAGTCAATTCGCAATCATGTTCGAAGACCGCTTCCCAATGGCGTAACGAAATGCGCCAGGGCACAAAATTCTGCACAGTCTCCCGCAGTATCGTTCCGTTTGTCCATTCGCTCTGCTCCATGGTTGGGTTGCAACTCCATGGAATACCAGAATCGGCAGCCCCTGCTGGCGCGCGCCCCAGCAGGGGCTCATCGCACCCACCGCAAGCGAATTTCCAGACGTCAGGTTACAGTACCCGCCTGTGGGCTTTGCCACCTCAGGGGCGGGTCCTTTCTAAATGATCAAACCGGGTCAGTTTTGAATGCACATTGACAGTTAACCTTTGCTTTACGATTCATGCAGTAACCTTCGGGCATGAGCCGCAACCCATCCTCTTTCGCCGAAGCACCGCTGCCGCTGTTTGCGGCGGCCACGCCTGCGGTGGTATCGGTGCCGCCAAAGCTGCCATCCTATATCAAGGATCATCGCAAGCGTCTGCGCAGCCGCTTCATGGAGGGGGGCGCCGACGCCGTGCCGGATTACGAGATGCTGGAACTGTTGCTGTTCCGTTCAATACCACGGCAGGACGTGAAGCCGGTGGCGCGTCGACTGATCGACCATTTCGGCGATCTGGGACGCGTCATGGCGGCCAGCCCTGCGCAATTGGCCGAAGTCGACGGCGTGGGCGAAGCCGTGGTGCAAGACCTGAAGATCGTCGAGGCGACCGCCCACCGCATCGCCCGCGCCAAGATGCTGCGCCGTCATGTCGTCAGCAGTTGGGACGCGGTGTTGGATTATTGCCATACGACGATGGCCCACCGCGATACGGAACAGTTTCGCATCCTTTTTCTGGATCGCAAGAACACCGTCATTGCAGACGAGGAACAGGCGCGTGGCACGGTCGATCACGTTCCGGTCTACCCGCGCGAAGTGGTGAAAAGGGCGCTGGCCCTGAATGCCTCGGCGCTGATCCTTGTCCACAACCACCCGTCGGGCGATCCGACACCCAGCGACAGCGACATTGCCATGACCGCGCAGATCAACGATGCCTGCACCGCGCTGGGGCTGGTGTTGCACGATCATCTGATCATTGGCAAATCGGCCGAACTCAGCTTTCGCAGCGCCGGATATTTGTAATCACTTCAACCAGACCTCGACCCGCCGATTCACGCTGCGGCCCCATTCAACCTCATCACAGGCCATTGGCATGGCTTCACCAAAGGCTTCGGTCGCCAAGGTCAGTCGTGCGGGGTCAACGGTGCGGGCGGCTACGCGCACCGCATCGCGCACCGCAGCGGCCCGGCTGGCGGCCAGACGGCGATTGATGGCAGCAGGGCCCTGCCCGTCGGAAAAGCCGACAAACAGCAAGGTGCGATCATCAAATACGCCCCTTTCCAGAGCATCAGCCAGAAGCGCGACATTTGATCGGGATTGCGCGTCAAGTGTCGTGGCGCCCCCTTCGAACCGATAGGTCACCGTCAGGCGGTTGTGGCCCGATAAGGTGCGCACCAGGCGTTGCAATTCGCGCAGATCAATTTCAGTGCCGGCCCGGTCGATCGCGTTTGCAAAACGCGTACCTTGGTTCCGGAACGGGATGGCTGCAGGAAACTGATCGACAAAACCCGCCCGGCGGATGATCGGCTGGGCTGCTGGCGAACCGACATAGCGCAGGAACTGCCGGGCAAGGGCCGGCAGACGACGCGCCGGCAGATAGGCGAACAGTGGCGCCGTGAGCGGGTAATCCTCGGTCTTGATGTTTGTCAGGCTTGCCCGGCTGATGAATCCGCAGGGACCGCGCAAGGTCAGTGGCACGGCATTGCCAAGGTCGGAAAAGCTGCTCACGCCCAAGGCGAAGGGATCGGCGGCGACTGCATTGGCCAGTGTCGCCTCGGTATCGTGGCGTTGAACCCCGGGTGCCAGTTGCGTTTTTCCGTAGACGCGCTGCACTTTGGCGATAAACGCTTGGGCAAGCCCCGATTTTTCACCAGGCAGATGCAGGACAATGGGGTGATCGGCACCGCCGAGCGCTGCCCAGTTGGTGATTTCTCCGGCATAGATTGCCGCCAGATCGCCCATGTCGATGCTGGTCAGGGGGTTGGATGGTGCAACCAGTGGCACAAGCGCATCCAGAGCCACGATGCGCGACCGCCCCGGCGCCGTCAGATCGCCCAGTTCGCCCGTGCGGGCCAGAACCGCCTCGGCCGGCGTAACCTCGCGCAGCGACAGGGCAATGTCTGCCTTGTCCGCGATCAGATCGGCAAACCCTTCATCGGAACTGGTCAGGCGAAAGGTGACGCGGGCCACGAGGGCCCCCGTGGCCCGTTCGCGCAGCTCATAGGTAAAGTCATGGCCGCGCGGCGCGTGTCGCTGCACGACAAATCCGTTGCGCGCCGCGAAGGATTCCAGCAACGCCGGGATCAGGACATCGCCCATGGCAGGCGCGCCCGAAAGCGTGAATTCCGCCACATAGGTGGCCAGAACGGGGCAATCCGGCCCCGCGCAATCCACACCGGCGCCGTCCAACGTCAGGACTCCGAATTCGGTATCGACGCGGTAGAATTCACCATCATAGCCCAAAAGATTGCCCGAAATCTCGACCGTACCATCGCGCGAGATCAGGGTGACATCTTCGGCCCACCCTGCAACAGGGTCAGACATAAGAAGCGCGGCGAAAACCGCCGCGCGCTGGATCATCATGAGGGGGCCTGTAAATCTTGAACTCGGATGCGGGCGATCTTCATGGCGCGCCGCAGGATTTTCAATACCTGAATGGCCTGGGTTTCAAAGCAAACGGAATTTTTGCCAGTGGCATGACAGCAAGAACCGAAAAACAGCGGCGGCGGACGTCACTACAGTCACAATACCACAGCCCTTGATACGGGTCAGTCAAACAACCTGCCCGTGACAATGCTTGAACTTCTTGCCGGATCCGCAAGGGCACAAATCGTTGCGCCCGGGATTGCCCCAAGTGGTCGGGTCATCCTCGACAAAACCCATGGCCGAGGCCGGGGCCAGCGCGCCCTGCGCCGCACCACCTTGTGCCGCAGCGGACAATGCCTGTTGCTGAGCCTGCAACTGGGCGATCATCGATTGTTGCTCTTCCGGTGTCAAAGGGCGGATCTGCGACAATTTTTTCGTCACCTCGGCGCGCAGACTGTCCAGCATCCCCTCGAACAGCTGAAACGCCTCGGTCTTGTATTCGTTCAGCGGGTCACGCTGGGCATATCCCCGAAAGCCGACAACCGAGCGCAGATGTTCCAACGTCAGCAGATGGTCGCGCCACTTGCCGTCGATGGTTTGCAGCAACAGCTGTTTTTCAATGTTGCGCATGGTGTCGGGGCCGAATTTTTCGGCCTTTTCCGTCATGAAATCATCGCTAGCCTTGGTGATTCGTTCGCCGATCACCTCATTGTCGACGCCGTCTTCGTCAACCCAACCCATGATCGGCAGGTCGAGACCCAGCTGTTCCAGCGCCGCGACATACAGCCCTTCGCCGTTCCATTGGTCGGCATAGCTTTTCGGCGGGATAAAACTGTCAACCAGATCGTCAATCACCTGATGGCGCATATCCTCGGTGATTTCGTGCAGATCCTTGGCTTCCATGATCTCGCGGCGCTGGCCAAAGATCACCTTGCGCTGGTCGTTCATCACGTCGTCGAATTTCAACAATTGCTTGCGGATGTCGAAGTTGCGCGCCTCGACCTTGGCCTGGGCCTTTTCCAGAGATTTGTTGACCCAGGGGTGAACGATCGCTTCGCCCTCTTTCATGCCCAGTTTGGACAGCACGTTTTCCAGCCGCTCTGACCCGAAGATGCGCATCAGGTCATCTTCCAGCGACAGGAAGAAACTGGATTTTCCCGGGTCGCCCTGACGGCCCGAGCGGCCGCGCAACTGATTGTCGATGCGGCGGGATTCGTGGCGTTCGGTGGCCAGCACGAACAGGCCACCGGCGGCGATCACCTTGGCCTTGTCCTCGGCCACCTCGGCCTCGATCCTGGCGCGCACCGCCTCGGGATCAGCCTCGGAATCGGCGTCCAGCGCCTGAAGGACGCGCATTTCGACGTTGCCGCCCAGTTGGATGTCGGTGCCCCGCCCGGCCATGTTGGTGGCTATGGTCACCGCGCCGAACTTGCCCGCGTCGCCGACGATCTGGGCCTCTTTTTCGTGCTGGCGCGCGTTCAGCACGTTGTGGGGAATGTCCTGCGCTTTCAGCAGGCCCGACAGAAATTCCGACTTTTCGATGGATGTGGTGCCGACCAGAACCGGCTGGCCTTTCTCGCGGGCGTGCTTGATCGCCTCGACGATCGCCTCGTACTTTTCGCGCGCCGTGCGATAGACGGCATCGTGATCGTCTTTCCGGGCAATGGGGCGATTGGTCGGCATTTCCACCACGCCCAATCGATAGATTTCCTGAAATTCGTCGGCTTCGGTGGCTGCCGTGCCGGTCATTCCCGACAATTTGTTGTACAGGCGGAAATAGTTCTGGAAGGTAACCGAGGCGAGTGTCACGTTTTCGGGCTGGATGGCCACGTCTTCCTTGGCTTCGATGGCCTGGTGCAAACCATCGGACAAGCGCCGACCGGCCATCATCCGACCGGTGAATTCATCTACCAGAACGACCTCGTCGTCGCGCACGATATAATCCTTGTCGCGGGTAAACAGCTTGTGCGCGCGCAGGCCCTGATTGACATGGTGCACGATGGTCGTGCTTTCGGGGTCATACAACGTCTGACCCTCAGGCAGGATGCCGGCGCCGGTCAGGTGCTGTTCCAGAAATTCGTTCCCGGCGTCGGTATAGGTGACGTTGCGGGTTTTCTCGTCCAGTTTGAAATGTGTCTCGTCCAACAGCGGGATCACCTTGTCGATGGTGCGGTACAGGTCGCTGCGGTCTTGCGAGGGACCGGAAATGATCAGCGGCGTGCGTGCCTCGTCGATCAGGATGCTGTCCACCTCGTCGACGATGGCAAAGTTGTGGCCACGCTGATACATGTCGGACAGTTCCGATTTCATGTTGTCGCGCAGATAATCAAAGCCCAGTTCATTGTTGGTGGCATAGGTCACATCGGCCTTGTAGGCCTGTTTCTTCTCGTCCTCGGGCTGTTGCGGGTACACCGCGCCGCAGGTCAGGCCGAGGTGGGCAAACACCTTGCCCATCCAGTCGGCATCGCGACGCACGAGGTAATCGTTGACTGTGACGATATGCACGCCCTTGCCGGTCAGCGCATTCAGATAGGCCGGGAAGGTGGCGACCAGCGTCTTGCCCTCACCGGTCTTCATTTCGGCGATATTGCCTTGGTGCAGAAAGATGCCGCCCATCAACTGCACGTCAAAGGCCCGCAGGCCCAAGGCGCGACGCGCCGCCTCGCGGCAGTTGGCGAAGGCTTCGGGCAGCAGATCGTCGAGGCTTTCGCCGGCCAAGGCGCGTTTGGCCAGTGCCTCGGTGCGGTCCTTGATCCCGGCGTCGGTCAGCTTTTCGAACTCGGGTTCCAGCGCGCTGATCTGGTCAACCAGAGGTTTGACCGATTTCACCTTGCGGTCGTTCGGCGTGCCAAAGACCTTCTTCGCAAGTGTTCCAATGCCCAGCATGTTCTCTCCTGACGCCATCGTGTGAGGGGTTCGGCTTGCCCATAGCCGCGCGTCGCCCTAGAAACGGCACCAATACAGCCCCTCACGGCCAAGTTGCGATGTAAGGGGCGGCCAACACAGTGTCAACGTCAAGGCCCGGACAGGGCCGACAGGAAGGACAACCCAATGTCGAAACTTCGCGCAACCACAGCCGCCCTGGCCCTGCTGCTGGCAGGGCCTGCCCTGGCTCAGACCGCCGATACGGTGGTGGCAACGGTCAACGGCACAGACATCACTTTGGGGCACATGATCGTGCTGCAACAGCGTTTGCCCGATCAGTACAAGGAACTGCCCGATCAGGTGCTGTTCGACGGCATTCTGGAACAACTGATTCAGCAGACCGCCCTCGGCTCGCAGGTGGGCGAACTGAACAAGCGCGCACAACTGATCATGGACAACGAACGCCGCGCCCTTCTGGCCGGTGACGTGATCGACCAAAAGGCCAACGGCGCCGTTACGGACGATGCCCTGCAAGCGGCCTATGATGCGGTCTATGCCACCGCCGAGGGCGAAATGGAATATCAGGCCAGCCACATCCTGGTGGAAACCGAGGACGAGGCGAAGGCATTGATCGGGCAACTGAACGGCGGCGCCGATTTCGCCACCCTTGCGCAGGAAAAATCCACCGGTCCATCAGGGCCGAACGGCGGTGCCTTGGGGTGGTTCGGGCCGGGCATGATGGTGCCCGAATTCGAACAGGCGGTCATGGCGCTGAAGGTGGGGGAAATCTCGCCGCCGGTGCAAACGCAATTCGGCTGGCACGTTCTGATCCTGACCGACAGCCGCCCAAAGGCCGCCCCGTCTCTGGACGACGTGCGTGAGGAACTGTCTGATGGCATTCGCCAGCAAGCCGTGGAAGAGATGGTCAGACAGGCCACCGAAACCGCCAAAATTACCCGCCCGGACTCTGGCACCATCGACGCCGCCATGTTGCGCAATGCGGATCTGCTGACACAATAACATCATCCTTCTGATCGGGAACACGGACCATGGCCAAAAAGAAAGACGACAAAGCCACCAAAAAAGCGGCAAAGACCAAAGTGGCCGACAAGAAGGCCAAGACGGGCAAGACCCTGAAAAAGGCCGCAGCCAAGCCTGCTAACCCCGTGTCGCCCCTCGCCCCTGTGGGGGGCTTTCCCGATCTGCCGGTGATTCGCGGCGCGGCTTTTGCCGCCGTCGCCGCCGGCGTGAAATACCAGGGCCGCAACGACGTGATGCTGGCCACGCTGACCCCAGGCAGCGCCGTGGCGGGCGTTTTTACCCGGTCTTCGACGCGGGCGGCGCCGGTGCTGGATTGTCAGGCCAAGATCGGTGGTGATGCCACGGCAGGTGCCGCGATCATCGTGAACTCGGGCAACTCCAACGCCTTCACCGGCGCGGCAGGCCAGCAATCTGTGGCACGCGTCACCGGCGGTGTGGCTGACCTGTTGAACCTGCCGGTGGCGCGGGTGTTTTCGTCCTCCACCGGGGTCATCGGCCAGCCCCTGCCCGATGACCGGATCACCGCAAAACTGTCCGATCTGCGCGATGGTCTTTCGGAAACCGCGATTGCAGACGCGGCAGTGGCGATCATGACCACCGACACCTTTCCCAAAGGCGCCATGGCCACATTCGACCTGGACGGCGTAACGGTGAACATCGCAGGCATCGCCAAGGGATCGGGCATGATCGCGCCCGATATGGCAACGATGCTGGTCTATATCTTTACCGATGTCGCCATCAGCCAGCCGTTGTTGCAACGCATGGTCAGCCGCCTGAACGAAGACACCTTCAATGCCATCACTGTTGACAGTGACACATCGACATCGGACACCCTGTTGATCGGGGCGACCGGGGCGGCGGGCAATGCGCCGATCACCCGTGGCAACACGAAAGAAGCCAAGGCGTTTCAGGCGGCCTTGTGCGGTGTCATGCTGGATCTGGCACATCAGGTGGTGCGCGACGGCGAGGGCGCCACGAAATTTGTCGAGGTTAAGATCACCGGCGCCGACAGCGATCAGGACGCCCGCGCGGTGGCCTTGGCGATCGCCAACTCACCCTTGGTGAAAACCGCCATCGCCGGGCAAGACCCGAACTGGGGCCGCATTGTCATGGCTGTCGGAAAATCGGGGGCAAAGGCAGACCGTGACCGCCTGACGATCCACCTGGGCGATATTCTGGTGGCCGAAAACGGTTGGGTTGCGCCTGAATATACCGAACAGGTCGGTTCAGATTACATGAAACAACAGAATTTGGCGATCAACGTCGATCTGGGCCTGGGCAGCGGAAAATCGACGGTTTGGACCTGCGATCTGACCCATCAATATATCACGATCAACGCCGATTATCGGTCGTGAAAATTGTTCTGGTTTCTGCCGTCGCGTTGATCGACGTCGACGGCAGAGTACTTTTGGCGCGGCGGCCCGAGGGCAAATCCATGGCGGGACTCTGGGAATTTCCGGGTGGCAAGATAGAACCCGACGAAACCCCCGAGGCGGCGCTGATTCGCGAATTGCAGGAGGAACTGGGCATCGACACATGGTCCAGCTGCCTCGCGCCGCTGACCTTTGCCAGTCATGCCTATGACGATTTCCACCTGTTGATGCCATTGTTTGCCTGCCGAAAATGGGCCGGGACGCCGGTTTCGCGTGAAAATCAAACCTTGAAATGGGTGCGTCCTCAAGCACTGCGCGACTATCCGATGCCACCCGCAGACGTGCCCCTGATCGCAGTACTGCGTGACTGGCTGTGACGTGCCCCGCCTAGAAGATTTGTCACAATTTCGTCACACCCCTGCCGAAGTTTACACATTGTTCATTATTTGGGCGCATTTCTGCGTGATCTGACAAATTCTGATGTAGTCAGCAATTTTTTTGACGGTATCCTCTTAGAGGCTGATCTAAAAGTAATTGAGTGAGTTCAGCAGGTTG
>JAACVA010000325.1:1169-1539 GCA_009992615.1 Rhodobacterales bacterium | reverse complement strand
CAAAGCCTCTGTGACTGAGGAGCAACGCAGCCAGAGGCCAAAAGTGCAAGCTAGGTTGCTACCTTTATTTATTGACGGCTCCTAACGCTCAACTTTTTACTCGCTGCGGACTTCTGCGGCGGTTTTGAAGTGTGTTTTGGCGTATGTTTCCAAGGCCTCGGGGCCGAGTTTGGCGATGAGCTCGCGGGCGGCGGTCTTGACGGCCGCGGAGGCACCGCGGGGGAGCTTGACGCCCGACGAGCGGCCGGCTTGTTCGAGCCAATCGATGAATTTTTCGCGGGCGAGGATCGAGGCGGCGGCGACGGCAAAGTCGGATTCCGCCTTCGTGCGCTGCTCGATGAGGATTTTGCGGCCCTTGTCCATGAGCGCG
>JAACVA010000325.1:518-1153 GCA_009992615.1 Rhodobacterales bacterium | reverse complement strand
CGGCGAGCAGGCTCAGGGCGACTTCGAAGAAGGTGACATCGGCAAAGACGATCATCTGGGCAGCTCCATCCATCTGTTAAGACAGTATTCACAATCCGCCATGGCCGTTTCATGGCGCGATCATGGAAAATCGGCCCTCTTCTCCAACGTCACCTGCCTGATTCGCGCCACAATTGCGCCGGGTTTTGCGGCCTGTATCTGCCGGCTTGACCGATGTTCACGACTTGTTCATATCTTGGGCATGGAAAACGCCGTCCCGATCGCCACGCCCAGACCCGGCCAGCTTTTGGCGCGCGGGGTGTGCCGGCACTTGCTGCACCATGACTTTGTCACCGTCGAGGAACTGGTGCCGGCGCCGGGCCTGCGCGTCGATGTGATGGCGCTGGGCCCCAAGGGAGAGGTCTGGGTGATCGAATGCAAGTCGGGGCGGGCCGATTATCAGGCCGACCACAAGTGGCAGGGCTATCTGGACTGGTGCGACCGCTTTTTCTGGGCGGTCGATGCGGCCTTTCCGACCGAGCTTTTGCCCGACGACACCGGCCTGATTCTGGCCGACGCCTATGATGCCGAGATCCTGCGCATCGGGCCCGAACAGCGCCTGGCCCCCGCGCGGCGCAAGGGGGTGGTGCAGAAAT
>JAACVA010000325.1:0-491 GCA_009992615.1 Rhodobacterales bacterium | reverse complement strand
AAGGTTTTCGCGATCCGGCAGCGGTGTTCGGGGCCTAGCGCTTCTTCTTATTGTCCATCTGGCGGGCGGCGGCGGCCGCGGCGCGCAACTCTTCCGCTATGTCCTCGGCCTCTTCCGGCTCGAAATCCATCGGCAGGTCGATGCCGTTGCCCTTGACGTAGATGCGCACCATGCCAAGGGTCGTCGGCCCGATCTGAAGATCGGCGGCCATCTCGTTTTCGCTGTTGATCCCCATGGGAGCCTCCGGTGAACATGCGTCCAACGGCGTAGCGCAGGGGGGCGGGTCGTGGCAAGGGAGGCAGAGATACCAGGGGTCGCGTTTCGCGATCTGGCCATCGGCGATGCCGGGTGGCTGATCGAACAGCACGGGGTCCTCCATGCCCGCGACGAGGGCTTCGATGCCAGGTTCGAGGCGCTGGTGGCCCGCATCCTCGCCGATTTCATCGAGACCCGCGATCCATCCGTGGAGCGCGCCTGGATCGCGTGGAAGG
>JAACVA010000043.1 GCA_009992615.1 Rhodobacterales bacterium | reverse complement strand
CGGTTCGAGGGCAGTTTCCGCCCCAGCCCCTGCGATGTGTTTATCGCCTGCCGACGCGGGCGGCAGGGGCTTTTGAACACGCTGGGCGAATTGCGCATGGGCGATCTGATCCTGTTCCCGAACCGTGACATTTGTGCGCCCGATGCGCGCGGTCTGCGTGACCGGCTGCGCAGCTATGCCAAGGAGGTGTTCCATGGGGTTTGACCGGGCCAGCATCACGCGCGACAACATCGCGGTGATCTGGATCGACGATCTGATCGACGTGTTCACCTGGCGCGATGCCTATGGCGTCACCATCCACACGCCGAACCTGGACAGGTTGATGGCGCGGGGGGTGCGGTTTTCCAACGCCTATGCGACGGTGCCATTGTGCGCCCCTTGCCGGGCCGAGCTGACCACCGGGCTGTCGCCGTTCCGCACCGGGCTGGTCGATCTGAACCGGCTGTGGCGCGATGTTCTGCCGCCGACCGAGGCGTGGCAATATGATCTGCGGCGCGCCGGCTGGCGCACCTTTACCACTGGCAAGACCGATGGCAATTACAACCCGATGCCCGAAGACTATCGGCGGGTGCTGTTTCATGAAGACGTTATGGCGCAGGCATTCGGCAACCGCACCGGTCACCGGGTGTATCTCGAAAAGGGGCCGGGCGTGCGCAGCATCAACGCGCCCGACGATGACGGATCGCAAGACCACAAGTTGTATGATTACTGGGTGGCGCAGAACGCCATCAACTATTTGAATACGCTGGACCCGGGCCAGCGCCACCTGATCCAGCTGGGGTTCAAGCACCCGCATTACGATCTGGTCTGCCCCGACCGGTTTTACCGGATGTATGATGTGGACAACATTCACTGGCCCCGCATCGCTGCCCCCGAAGATTTCGCAGGGCCGCAGCCGGGCATGGCGGTGTACGAAAACGCCTATATCGTCACCGGCCAGTTCACCCCCGAAAAGGCCGGGCCGGAGGCGTGGAAAGAGGTCGTGCGCGGCTATTTCGCCGCCTGTTCGCATATGGATTTTGAGCTGGGGCGGTTTCTGGATGCGCTGGAGGCGTCCAGCATCGGCCAGAACACCACCGTTGTTCTGCTGTCTGACAACGGCTTCAACCTGGGCACCCACGACAGTTTCCACAAGATGAGCCAGTGGGACAGTGCCGCCCATGTGCCGTTGGGCATCTGGTCGCCCCGGATGCCGGCGGGCCGGGTGATTGACCTGCCGGTATCATTGCACAATCTGCCAAAGACGATCCTGGATATTGCGGGTCTGCCGCCGCGCGGGCACTGGGTATCAGGGCAAAGCCTTTTGCCGCTGATTGACGACAGCTTCGGCATGTTCGACACCACGAAATCGCCCGTCACCTGTGTGTTCGGCACGCTGTCGGTGCGCCCGTCGGTGGCCGGGCTGAGCCATTTGCGGTATTTCCGCTATCCCAACGGCGAGGAACACGTTTACGACGTGGTCGCTGATCCGGGCGAGACGGCGAACCTGGCGGCCACCGCGCCGCTGGACCGGCTGCGCGATGAGCTGATCCGCGGCGCGCTGGACCTGGGGCTGGATCTGCGCGGGCTGGCCGATCCGGCGCGCGGCGTGAACGCGATGATGGCGGTGGACGGCACTGTCGTGATGCAGGGCGGCGTGGGCGACACCGATTACTGGGCCTACGGCAAGGACGCCGAAAAGATTTCCGAGGCGGCGGACGGTGGCCAGGATACGCTGTGGTACATGGGCGGGCCCGACGATTATGTGCTGCGCCTGCCGCCCAACGTCGAACAGGTGCGCATTGCCACGGTGCAATCGCGGCTGGAATCTGACACCGCCACGCAGAAAACCATACGCATCGTCGCCCATCCCGACAGTCCGATCACCTTTGAAACGTCCGAACGGGTGACGGTGGACCTTGTGGGCAGTGACGGCGACGATGTGATGATCGGCCCGAAATACGATGGTGCCACCTTTCATGGCGGGGCGGGCAACGATCGGTTGATCGCGCGGTCGGGGCGGGGCAAATCGGTGCATCACTTTTTCGGCGGGCCGGGCGACGATGACCTGAAAGGCGGGCAGGGGCGTGATCTTCTGGACGGTGGCACGGGCAACGATACGATCAGGGGCGGCGATGGACGGGCCACGATTATCGGTGGCCACGGCAACGATGACCTGACCAGCGGTGCGGGATCGTCGCAGATCCACACCGGGCCGGGGCGCAACCGCGTGGTTTCGGCGGGCGAGGATACGATCCATGTGGGCAGTGGTGACAATGATCTGACGGGTGGTCCGGGGGCAACCGTCTGGCGCATCGCTTATGGCGGGGTGGCGCAGATTCGCGATTTCGGGCCACGCCATCGTATCGAACTGGTTGACTGGCCCGCCGCCCCCATTGTGCGCCTCGCCGGGGACAATACCGAGATCGTGCTGGGCCTGACGCGCGTTGTGGTTTTTGGGGGCACACCCCTGAACCCCGGCCAGCTGTCCCGCGTTGCTTTGGTGCCTTGAGCCGCATACCGGGTCGCGATAATCCACCGCAAGGGCGTGCGCGCAATTGAATTGCCGCGTGCAGGCCCCACTTGAGATAATCACAAGGAACCACTGCGTTCAGTGCGTGTTCACGAACCATGATGACGAGGATGCCCGCATGATGCTGCCCGCTTCGGCCAGACCTGATCCGGCCCCGGACGCACCAGATGGCGAAGCGGCAGGCGGAGCACCGGGGGCCAAGGCGCCCCGGCCGGTGCGCCTGATTGTCGAACAGCTGGACGCCCTGACCGGAGCCAAACAGGTGTCTCTTGGTGAAATCGTATTGTCCTTCGGGCGCACGTCGTTTTTGCCGGTGATGCTGGTGCCGGCGCTGCTGTTGGTGTCGCCGCTCAGTGGAATCCCTTTGTTTTCAACATTTTGTGGGCTGTGCATCGCGCTTGTGGCGCTGCAACGGGTGGCCCAACGGCAGCGGCTGTGGTTGCCTGGGTGGTTGACGCGCCGACAGATCAGCGGTGCCGCTCTGCACCGCGGGGTCAGGGTGTTGCGCCGTGTGGCGGACTGGCTGGACCGCAATTCGCGCCCGCGATTGCAGTTTCTGGTCACGCCCCCGATGAACGTGGTTTGCTATGGGCTGTGCGCCTTGGTCGGGCTGACGGTGCCGTTTCTCGAACTTGTACCGTTTTCTTCCTCGTTGCTGGGGCTGGTGGTGTCGCTGATTGCGGTTGGTTTGTTGGTGCGCGACGGGGTTTATGTGATTGGGTCGGTCCTGCTGGCCGGTGTGGCGTTGTCGGTTCCGTTTTTTGTGGTGGCCAAAGTCGTCGAATAAGGCGCGTCGCGCGCCGTCAGCTTCACGTCCGCGCGATCGCCGGGCAGCCGGGCGCAGGTCTGAGCGCAGGTCGCCCCGATCTAAACCGAGGCTGAGGGTGCCGGTCGGTCAGGCGTCGAAAGCCGGCGTAATTTACCATGGCCCTTGCGATGTTGGGGTTTGCGGATTACGCTGCGGTGCAGCAAAACTGTGGGGGCGTGGCGTCATGACCGGAAAAGTGATCACCGTGGCCCAGCAAAAGGGCGGATCAGGCAAGACGACCATCGCCGCCAATCTGGCTGTTGCCTTTGTGCGGGATGGCGCAAACGTGGCTTTGCTGGACACTGACCCCCAGGGATCGTTGGGCCGCTGGTTCATGGCGCGTCATGACGATGGGCTGGACGATATGGAATTTTCGACGGCCAGCGCATGGGGCGTGGGTTATGAGTGCGACAAGTTGAAAAAGAACAATGATTTCGTGATCCTTGACACGCCGCCAAAGGTGGATGCCGATCTGCGGCCGGCCCTGCGGATCAGCGATCTGGTGATCGTGCCGGTGGCCACCAGTCAGGTGGATGTCTGGGCGGTGGAATCGGTTCTGGATCTGGTCAATCGCGAAAAGCGCACCGCGCTGGTGGTGTTGAACCGGTTCAAGGTGGGCACTCGGGTGGGCGTGGATGTGATGGCGGCGGTGCGAGCGATGGATGTGGCCCTGGCCGAGACAACCCTGGGAAACCGTGTCGTCTATGCCGAAACCTTGGGCCTCGGGCGCGGTGTACAGGAACAGGGCAAGGGCGCTGCGGCAGACGAGATGGCGGATCTTATGGCCGAGGTGCGCCGCCACTTGGGCTGATCCGCTGCAAAAGGGCGCGCGGTTTCCCGTGCGCCCCCGGTCGGCTCGACGATCAGGCCAGTTTCAGGTTCACGGCGCTTTCGCGCCCGTCACGACCCGATTCGATGTCAAATGTCACTTTTTGATCATCGCGCAATCCAGTCAGGCCCGACCGCTCGACAGCCGAGATGTGAACGAAAATATCCTTGCCGCCTGTGTCAGGGGCAATGAAACCGTAACCTTTGGTAGTGTTGAACCATTTCACGGTGCCGTTGGCCATCCCGTGGTCTCCTTCCGCTTTCGGGCTGTTCGCGGGAGTGCAACAGCGTGGCTAAGTCAGTGCTGGATCGAATGCGCTGTAGCCGAATGGAAAGCAGGCAGGGGTCGATATAGGTGACGTCGCCCTTGGAATATCGCATTTTCACGGGATTCGGTAAAGGAGTTTGACAGTTGACGAAGCCGGGCGCCAAGGCATTGTTTTATTGGCTGAAACACCATTGATTGATGGTCAGGACATGAAAAAACCGGCCACAGGGACCGGTTTTTAAGAATGTGCAATTTGGGGCGATGCCCCAAGCGTGGCTTATGCCAGCGACAGGTTGACGGCGCTTTCGCGGCCATCACGGCCAGCTTCGATGTCGAAGGTGACTTTTTGGTTGTCGGCCAGACCGGTCAGGCCCGAACGCTCGACGGCAGAAATGTGCACGAACACGTCTTTCTTGCCACCTTCAGGCTCGATAAAGCCAAAACCTTTGGTTGAATTGAACCACTTCACGGTGCCCTTGGCCATCGTGTTTACTCCTGTAGATGCCACCCACAGTATGTGATGGCCCGGCTTGGTCAGTACTAAATCGAAACTGTAGCCGTAGTAGCGGAGAACAGTGGCCGAAAGAGAAAGAACGCTCGCAAATGCAATATGCCCCATTGGCGGCCTGATTGCAAACGGAATTATGTACCTGTTTCGGGTAAGCTGTCTGCTGACAGGCCGTCATGCAGACACAGGCCGCGCACCAGATCAATGGTAGCAATGCGGACTTCGCGGTGAATCAGTTGCCCGAATACAAAGGAACCGTCGAGATCGCCATTTTTGCAGAACCGTCCTGCACCTCGCGCGCATGGCTGATATAGATCAACGTCTGGTTTGCTTCGTCAAAGATGCGTTTGACCTCAAGCGATTTCCAGATGATTGAACGACGTTCCGAAAAAACCGATTCGCCCTCATCGCTGCGGTCGATGTCGCCGATTTCGATCAATCCGGTCTGACGGCAGGCGATGGATGAATTCGACGGATCCTCGAACCAGTTGCCCTTTTGCAGACGGTCGATAAGGCCGCGGTCGAAATAGGCGACATGACATGTTACACCTTTGACCTCTGGGTCGTCAAACGCCTCGATGATGATGTCATTGCCCAGCCAGTCGACATCAACGTTGCCAACCTGTTCGGCAGCGGCGGGCGTGGCAAGCAGCAGGGCAAGGACAAGGGCGCGCATGGGGATTCCTTTTGGAGCGGGTCGGAAACGCGGTTGGGGCGAATTGTTTGAACTGCCCTGACACACCAAGACCGCCGCGGGCGGGCGGCGGTCTGGGAAGCTCTCTCACATGCACTTGCGTTGAGGATATACCTGGATTTGAGGTGCTGCGGTTTGGCTTCGTGATGTCTGATTAGCACATTTTGCCTGAGTCGCACAGAGATTTCTTGCGATATGCGTGCTCAGATTCGGCCCATAAGCAGCAGGACAATGACGATCAACAGAACCAAGCCCAGACCACCAGAGGGTGCATACCCCCAGTTTCTGGAATGACCCCAGCGCGGAATGGCGCCAATCAGTGCGATGATCAGCAGGATGACAAGAATTGTGCCGAGAGACATTGGGGCGATCCTTCACCAAATGTTATATTTGAATCACAACGTGGTGAAGGGCATTGCGGTTCCCAGTGCAGGGATTTTGCCGCGTGAAAAATCCTGCCCCTGATCGCGCTGCACCGCCGCTGGTGCCCGCCAAACGGTTTGCGACCGTGGTTGGCGGGACCGGGAGATCAGCGCGAGAATTTTTTGAACTTCACCCGCTTTGGCTCCAACGCGTCGGCGCCCAGACGGCGTTTCTTGTCTTCTTCGTAATCTGAAAATCCACCTTCGAACCATTCGACATGGGCGTCGCCCTCGAAGGCCAGCATGTGGGTACAGATGCGGTCGAGGAAGAACCGGTCGTGCGAAATGACCACGGCACAGCCGGCGAAATCGACCAACGCATCTTCCAGCGCGCGCAGCGTTTCCACGTCAAGATCGTTCGTCGGCTCGTCAAGCAGCAACACGTTGCCGCCGGATTTCAACAGCTTGGCCATGTGGACGCGGTTACGCTCGCCGCCCGACAGCATTCCGATCTTTTTCTGCTGGTCGCCGCCCTTGAAGTTGAAGGCGGAACAATAGGCACGGCTGTTCATCTGCGCATCGCCCAGTTCGATGATCTCGGCGCCGCCGGTGATTTCTTCCCAGACGGTGTGGCTTGGGTCCAAAGCATCACGCGACTGATCGACATAGGCCAGATCGACGGTGTCACCATAGGTGACAGTGCCGGCGTCGGGCTGTTCCTGGCCGGTCAACATGCGAAACAGGGTTGTCTTGCCCGCGCCGTTCGGGCCGATCACGCCGACGATACCGCCGGGGGGCAGCGCAAAGGTCAGATCTTCGACCAACAGCTTGTCACCCATGGCCTTGGTCAGGCCATCCACCTCGATCACCTTGTTGCCCAGACGCTGACCGTTGGGAATGATGATCTGGGCGCGGGCCAGTTTGTCGCGCTCGGACTGGCCGGCCAGTTCGTTATAGGCGCTGATCCGTGCCTTGGATTTGGCTTGTCGGGCCTTGGCACCCTGGCGGATCCATTCCAGTTCGCGTTCCAGCGTTTTCTGGCGCGATTTGTCTTCCTTGGCCTCCTGGCTCAGGCGTTTTGCCTTCTGTTCCAACCACGAGGAATAGTTGCCTTCCCACGGGATACCGCGGCCGCGGTCCAGTTCCAAAATCCAGCTGGTGATGTCGTCGAGGAAATACCGGTCGTGGGTGACGATCAGGATCGTGCCCTTGTAGGCGATCAGGTGGTTTTGCAACCAGGCGATCGTTTCGGCGTCAAGGTGGTTGGTGGGTTCGTCCAGCAACAGCATGTCGGGCGCTTCCAGCAGCAGCTTGCACAGTGCCACGCGCCGCGCCTCGCCACCCGACAGCGACGCGACGCTGGCATCGTCTGGCGGACAGCGCAAAGCCTCCATGCTGACGTCGATCTGGGCGTCCAGATCCCACAGGTTCTGAGCGTCGATTTCATCCTGCAAGGTGGCCATTTCATCGGCGGTCTCGTCGGAATAATTCATCGCCAGATCGTTATAGCGGTCGAGGATCGCCTTTTTGTCGGCCACGCCCAGCATCACGTTTTCGCGCACCGTCAGGGTTTCGTCCAGCTTCGGCTCTTGCGGCAGATACCCGACGCGCGCCCCCTCGGCGGCCCATGCCTCGCCGGTGAAATCCTTGTCCATGCCGGCCATGATTTTCATCAGGGTTGACTTGCCGGCGCCGTTCGGGCCGACGACGCCGATCTTGACACCGGGCAGAAACGACAGGCGGATGTTCTCGAACAGCTTCTTGCCGCCGGGATAGGACTTGCTCACGCCATCCATGTGATAGACGTATTGATAGGCTGCCATTGGAATGCTCCTGCTGGGTTTGGCATTGTTTATAGGGTGATCGGCACGGGGGCAACGTGCGGCGGTGGAAACGGCCCGCAACAGGTGTTGCGCGGGGCCGGTGTTCTGAACCCGGACGATCAGCTTCGCGCAACGCAACCGCCGCGCGCTGGATCGAGGGATCACTTCAGGGGCGCGTTCAGGTTGCCGATCCGTGTCTGGGGCAACCGCATGTCACATGCAGTGACGCGGGGTTACAGAATTTCATCTTCGTCGAACATCGGATCGGCCTCAAGGTCGGCGGCCAAACGCGCCATCCGCACGAGGGGATCAATCGACGTGGCGGCGATGTGATAGCAGGCATCGCCTTCGTTGATGACCGGCATCATCGCCCGGCCCAGGATGATACCGGGGGCGGGGGCGGTGATTGGTTGTTCAACCTCGCCAAAGGGATCGGTCACACTGGCCAGCAGGGTGCCCGCCTCGACACCTTCGCCCACTTCCTTGAAGCAGCGCAACAATCCGCCCGCGGGGGCGCGCACCCATGCCGATGAGCTGGCCTGGATCGGTGACGCGCGCCGTTTCGGCAGCCCCTTGGCCGAAATCATTCCCATCTGATGCATCACCCGCAAGATCCCGCTGGAGCCGACCCGCGCCGACAGTTCGTCGAACCTCAACGCCTCACCCGCCTCATACAACAGCATGTCACAGCCTCGCGCCTT
>JAACVA010000042.1:958-8713 GCA_009992615.1 Rhodobacterales bacterium | reverse complement strand
CGGATGCCGATACCGTGCCGGCAAGGTCGATCCCCGGAACATGGGGATAGCTGCGCACCAATCCACCCCCCGGACCGATGCACAGCCCGTCCTTGTAGTTCACCGTAGAATATTCGACCGCCACGGTCACGTCCCCCTCGGGCAGGCGATCCTCGCCGATCTCCTGTACGGCGGCGTGGGTCTTGCCTGCTTCGTCCTTTTCGACGATCAACGCTCGAAACATGTCATTCTCCCTGGTTTGGTTGGCAATTTGCCCGCGCTGCGCGCCCGAGGTCCGGGCGCGGGCCACACTGGCGCCCGGTTGTCAAACATCCTCGGGCAGGATGAACAGATCGGTGTCGCCCGGCTGCGCCCCGGCGGCGGTCAGCATGGCGTGGATCTGCCCCCGGTGATGGGTCTGGTGATTGAACAAGTGCACGATACACAGCGCCAGCGGTCTCTTCACCTCACGCCGCAAGGCACCGGAAAACCAGGCCACCGTGCCGCTGACGACGTGCATCCGTTCGCTCCAGGCGATGATCCGGTCGTCGGCGCGGCCGCGCAGGGCGGTGACGCTGGGCCAGTCCGGGGCGAACTGACCACTGGTCGTAATCGCCATGCCCGGCGCGGTCCAGCCATCCAGCCGCGACATCCAGATCGTATCGGCCCACAACAGATGCGAAAACGTCGCGCGGACCGAACCGAAGAACGCCCCGCGATCAGCTTCGCGCGCAGCGTCGTCCAACGTCGCGGCAGCGGCCCTCAGGCTGTTGTTCTGCCAGCGGTTGTAGCGTGCCATCATGCGGCAATATTCGGGCGTGATCATCGCCCCGTTCATCGAACTGTTCATCGGCCGGGTCCGGACCAGTCGATCTGGCAGATTTCGCCTGACTTTCCGGCAAAATCCCAGACCCGCCCGTAATCGCGCACCTTGGATTTCAGGCCGCGCGCAACCATGATGTCGGGGCCCATCCAGTATTTGCTGTTGGTGATCATCACCGGATGCGCCGGATCGGCCCCCGATACCGTCTCGATCTCGCCCTGGATCTTGCGCCCGATGGTGATCGACCGTTTGCGCCCGTCGCGCAGGATCTCAACCTTTTCCCGCTCGGCACCGATGATTTCGGACACCAGAAAGGTGAACAGCCCGGTTGTGCCACCCGCCGCGCCCGACAGAACCTTCAGCAACCCGTCATAGGCCTTCTGGCTGGCGCGTTCGTCGATGTATGCGGCGACCTTCCAGTTGCCCTCGCCCATGCGCCCCGGAATATCCACCAGAAGGCCGATGTTGAGGCCATCCAGAGGCGCGCCCTCGAAATGCCCATGGTCGATCGCAATGGCCATCCAGGCATGACAGTGGCCCTCGGTAGGCGGATGCGCGCCCAGCGATACGACACAGGGACAGAACACATCGCAACTGCAATTCAAAAACAGTTCGCCCTTGATTTTCCACTCGGTCGGCTGCGACTTGCGCCGCAGAGGGTTGCCCATTTGCTGGATGATGCGGTCGCGCACGGCGATCCTGTCGGCGGCTTTGCGGTCTGCGCTCATCTCGTTCTCCTCAAATCCAAGCGGCGGCGCGTGCAGCGATCAGCCCGACAGCCGCCATCATCAGGGCAACACCCATCGGCCGCGTCACAAAGGCACCGATCTGCGGCAGCTTTTCGATCACCATGACGACAGTCGCCAGCCCCATCCAGGCCAAGTTCATCACCCCGCCGACAAATCCCAACGCCATGTATCCCCAACAACACCCGACACAATAAAACCCCAGCGGCACCCCCATGCGCAGCCCGCCGCCAAAACCGGTGCGCCAATGCCCCAGGAAATACATCATCGGGGCCTGACACACCGTATGACACATCTGTTTCAGATGGCTGAACTGATACAGCCCCACCCCGAACAACAGCCCGGCGGCGATCCAGACCGAGGTTGCAAGGCCCAGCGCATCGACAGCCCCAGCCGCCAGCAGTGCCACCTGTGCGCCCGCAAACAGCAGCGCAGCACCGATCCACACCGCGAGATACCCGAGGATGACCCCCAGCCATCCGGCCCTTGTGGCATCGGCGCTGACCATAAGATCTTCGTAACTGCGCAGGGTGGGCACGAGGGTGGGCAGCATCATAGCGGCCATCATCACCGCCCACATTCCGGCGAGGGTGGCGAACCCGGTCATTGGTGCCATGCCCATGCCGTGCATCGCGCCCGGGCGGCCCAAGACATCCAACCCCGCACCTCGTGCCATGGCGAACATCACCCACCACGCCCCGAGGATCACCGCAAAAAAGCCCAGCCACAGCACCGGGCGCAATTGCAAAGTCATCGCGCCCCTCCTTCGGTCATCCGGTTGCAACCAAAGCATCGGCCAGCGCGCTCTTGCCTGTCAAATACTTAATCATCCGACCTTTGCCAAAGGAAGGCTGTCATTTACCGCAGATGCGGCGCAAATTCCGATGCGGCTGTGCCGTGCGGTATACCGCCCCCGGCGTCGGAAGGGCCAAGCCCGCTTTGCTGCGGCAAGGCAAACGACACCCGCTGCCCAAACCGCGGGCAATTGCCCGGAATCCGGCAAAGGGCGGCGCGATCTTGCGCCGTTTCGCCTTGCCGAAAGCGCAGACCCTGCCTAATTTTGGCGCAGCGCTGTTCTGCGCGTCAGCCATCTGCGATCACCCGCCCCGAACCACAAAGAGGAATGCCCATGACCAAATTCACCGCCCTTGCGTCTGCCACCGCAATGACGACGGCCATCGGCCTGTTGGCCAGTGCCGGCGCACTCGCCGCGCAAGATGCCGGCCTGTTGGTCTTCGACTACCCCGGTTTCGAAGACCCCGCTTTCCATAGCAAATACAAAGAAACCCACGGCGCCTCGCCTACCTTCGCCTTCTTCGGGGACGAGGAAGAAGCGTTCCAGAAGCTGCGCTCGGGCTTTCGCGCCGATGTCAGCCATGTCTGCGCCGGTTCCGTGACCAAATGGATCGAGGCGGATATGCTTGAGGCATGGGATACCGCGCGCATCACCGTCTTTGATGATCTCGACGCCAACCTGACCGGACAGGATGTGGCCGCTGTCGCCACCGAAACCTTCTTTATCCCCACCGATTTCGGTTCGACCGCGATCGCCTATAACGCCGATCAGGTTCCGGCCGCCGATGTCGGCTCGCTCGCGGTGTTTCAGAACCCTGCTTATGCCGGTCGGATGACCCTGCCTGACAATGTTGATGATGCCTTTGCCCTGGCCTATCTCGCCACCGGCACCACCAACTGGACCAGCGCCACCGACGCACAATTCGAGGCGGCCGCCGCCTGGCTGCGCGAGGTGCATGAAAACCTGCGCACCTATTGGACCGACCCGGCCGAACTGGCGCAACTTCTGGCAGGTGGTGAGGTTCTGGTGGCCTGGGCCTGGAACGAAACCCTGCCCACGATGGTCGAAGACGGTTTTCCCATCGGCTTCAACCGCGAAACCACCGAGGGATCTTCGCTGTGGCTGTGTGGCTATGTAAAGCTGAAGAACGGTCAGGGATCGCAAGACAAGGCGTATGATTTCATCAATGCCATGCTCGACCCGTCTTCAACCCAGCCGTTGCTGGATGCCGGTTATGGCCATTCGAACGCCGCCTCAATGGCGTCTTTCGGCGATGACGCGCTGAGCGCTGTCGGCCTCGGCCAGATCGATGCGCCGGTGTTGGCGCAACTGCCCATGGCAAACGACCTGCGCCAGAAGCAAAGCGAAGCGTTCGAGCGGATCAAGGCCGGGTTCTGATAAAATGCGGCCTGCCGGTTCGATAAGGATCGGCAGGTCCGTTGGCGGGCTGTGATGTCCACACCACACCGGGCCAAGTGTAGGTTTTCGTGCTGGCCGGTGAACGCCGCGCTGATTACAGCGCGGCCAGCCGACCGCATGGCCGCAAACCGGGGCCGGGCCATCCGGCAGGCCGTGCCAATGATCGAAACAACACCGCAGGCTGATGCTCAGCCGCCGAAACTTCTTGCGCCGGTGCTGCCGAAGCCACCGCGTGAGGCGGCGCTGGCGCGGGTCATCGGTGCCTTGCCCGCCGTGGCGGCAGGTCGGGCGAATTGGTTCTGACTGAGGCTGGCCTTGCCCTGATTGGACGAAAAGGTGCTGGCACCCGATGGCGTGGCAAATCGGCCGTCCGGCGTGCGGTACATCGGCTGTGCTCCGGCCAGACCCGAGCGTCCGCCCAACATGTTGCCAATCAGATAGCCGGCCAGCAGCGGCATGAAGATTCCGCCCGAACCGCCGCCCGCCACCTGCTCGGCCTCGGACCCGCAGGCGCCTTGGCCATGCTGTTCCTCGCAAACCGCCAGGCTGTCATAACGCGGCGCCGCTTCGACATGCAGTTGCTGTGCCTCGGCAAAGGCGTCTTCGCATTGCCCCGGTGCCAGCAATCCGCCGCTGTTGGCCTGTTGCTGACAGGTTTCAAGATCTGGATAGGCTTGGGCATCAATCTGATCCTCCTTGCAGCCGGCGAGGGCGAAGGCGGAGGCGCCAAGGATTGTCAGGGCGATGGTGCGCGAGCGGCGTCTCATGGTGGCGGTCCTTTCGGATAAATAGCGGAAATCAGTCGCGGATATAGTGCGGCTTGAAGCGGGACAGGTCCTGGGTGATGCGGCCACGATCCTCGCGCACCCCCATGCCCACACAGGCCTCGCCCACCATCCAGGCGCCGATCACCGGGCGAAAGCCATCAAAGACCGGCAGCGGGCAATAGGCCTGAAGGATGCGGGGGTGCTCGGCGTATGTGTCATCTGGCGATGTGTCGGTGACCTGACCATCTTCGACAATGGCAATCGAGGCACCTTCGCGCGAGAACAGGGGTTTGCTGACATGGCCGTGGATCAGCATGTCGCGCGAACGCTCGAACAGGGCCGGATCGCGGGCGGCACCGGTTCCGGCCATCGCTTCGGCGACATCGGATTCAAAAAAGGCGGGCAACAGGTTGGGGTGACCCTCGAACTTGCGCCACAGCAAAGGCAGCAGGCCCTTGTTGGACAACAGGGCCTTCCAGGCAGGCTCCAGCAACAGGCAATTTGCCGTCTTCAGGTGGCGCGCGTAATCGTCGCGGAACAGATCCTCCCACGGATAGAGCTTGAACAGCACCCCGATCACCCGGTCCTGATCGTCGAGAAACTGCCCCTCGTCGCTGACTGCGATCTTTTCCAAGTCGGTATAATGGGCGCCAAGACCGGCCTCGCGCGCGGCCCAGCCCATGGATTCGACGGTAGCATAATCTTCGGGGGCGCCGCCGATGGCGGTGAAATGCAGATCCTGCCCCGGCTGGAACAGGTGCCTGAAACGCTCGACCAGCGCCTCGTGGATGCCGTTGAACTGGTCATCGCCCTCGGCCAGCACGCCGGCTGCAATCTGATCTTCAAGCCACTCCCACTGGAAGGCCGCGCTTTCATACAGGGATGTGGGCGTGTCCGCGTTATATTCCAACAGCTTGGCCGGGCCACTGCCGTCATAGGCCAGATCGAACCGGCCATAAACCTCAGGGTCTGACGCGCGCCAGCTTTCGGCGACCAGATCGCGGAATTCTTCGGGGATTCCCAACTGATTCAGTGTCTCTTCATCCTTGATGGCGTCGGCGGCCACCTCCCGGCACATGGCGTGAAGTTCGGTCGCGGGATCCTCGATGTCATGTTCGATCTCGCGCAGCGAAAAGCCATAGGCCGAGCTTTCATCCCAATAGGGTTCGCCATGCATATCGGCAAAGGTGAAACCCACCTCTTCGGCCTTGGCGCGCCAGTCGGGACGTTCGGAAAGGACAGTCTTCTGCATTCGCTCACCTGCTTTCTCTATTTCTTATGTAGGGCAGAATGCCGGGCACCGCCAGATGAGCGCCTCATTGTCGCACAGCAGGATGGCCCTGTCGCGCGAATCGCCAACGCAGGGTCTCGGTTATCCTCCGCGATCAAACAGTATGATTGGTATGTCAAAGGTCGCCGGGGGCTGCGGGATTGGGGAAAGGTGGCGCAGCGATCCTGCGCCTGGTTTCAATGACAAGGCACGCAACAAGCAATGCCCCCACGAGTGCCCAAAGCTGCCAGAGTGTGCTGGCAACATCGGACAGCCGCGCGCCCATCTGACTGACGCGAACCAACCCATCAATCGCAGCCGTAGAGGGCACGAGCTGGGCCAGCGCATTGAGTGTTGGCGGGATGGCTTCGATCGGCCAGGCAAAACCGGACAGAAAGAAAAACGGCAACCCCAGTGCCAGCAGCACCACCTGAACCACTTCGGCCGTCTTGAAAAGCGCCGCAACGCATTGCGCCAGCAGCCCGGTTGCCAGAATGAACGGCAGCCCGATCGCAAGAACGGCATCCACCCGACCGAGATTGGGCAGACCGTAAATCGCTGGCAAAACAATCAGGTAAACCGGCAACAGCACGGCATACAACGCAACCCAACACGCCATTCGCCCCAGAACCCGCCACACCGGATGCCCCTCGCCCGCGCGCCGCCGCACGGCGATCAGGGCCAGCCCCATCAGCATCGTCTGTTGCAGGATCAGCACGAAAGCCGCAGGCAGCACATAGGTGGCGTATCCGGCGGCCGGGTTGAACAAAGGCACCTCGACCTGCGTGGCCGGGCTGACCTGCGCCCTTGCAACCCCGAGCGACGCGCCAGACGCGATCAGGCGGCCCATCTCAACCTCGGCCCCCATCTGGCGCAAAGGGACTGCGGCACCCTGCATCACGCGCTGATACATCAGGAAATAGCTGGCATCGGCATAGAGTGCGACAGGGCTTTGGCGACCTCGCAGCAGCTCGCGCTCGAACCCTTCGGGGATCAGCAGCACACCATAGGCGCGGCGGTCCTGCACCATGCGGACAGCCTGCACCATATCGCGCGCCTCAGCCGTGACCGTGACAGGCTCGGACGCATCGACGCGGCGGACAAGTTCGGCCGAGGTGGTCGTGCGGTCAAGATCGACCAGCACGACAGGAACATCGCGCAGCACCTCTGCACGATACGGAAGCGGGTAGACCAAAGCATAGATGACCAGGGACGCCAGAAGGATCAACCGCACCTGACCGTCTGTGAAAACCGCCCGCAGTTCGGCCCGCATGGCGTGCAGGATGGCCGTCATGCGCCCTGATCCAGGGTTCGGCGCAAGCGTGCCAGTTGCGCAAAGGCCAGTGTTGCAAGCGCAAGTGTGATCAGGGCCAGCCACAGCACCGGCCAGACCGAAATCTCGAAAGGCGTGGCACGCAGGGATTGATCAATGCGCAGTTGCACATACCAGGTTCCCGGAATCATCGCCCCCCAGACTTGCGCCAGCGGCGACATCGCCTCGCGCGGAAATCCAAGACCCATGAAGCCAAAGGCGGGCGCCGTGATGACGGCGATGATGCTGGCCGCGCGCCCCATGTCGCGCGTCAGCACGAAGGCCAAGGCGCCGATCAGCTGTGCAGCCAGCACAAACAGAACCGCCCCCGCCGCCATCAACAAAAGCGAGCCGCGCAAGGGCACCCCCAGCCAGCCGTAGAGGGCCACATCGGAAAGACCGAGAACCAGCAGGAACATGGCCGTATAGGGCAGGATCTTGCCCAGCATCGCAGGCAGCAATCCCCCCGCCAGACGCACCAGAACCTGCGGATGCCGGCCGGGCCCGAAGTCCAGCGAGATGGCATAGGCGGTTCCCGCTGCGGCGATGATCTGCAAGATCGTCGGCACCAGCGCCGCCAGCAGGAAATGCACATAGTCAAAGGCAGGGTTGAACAACGCATGGGCCTGCAACGGGATCGGCT
>JAACVA010000042.1:0-922 GCA_009992615.1 Rhodobacterales bacterium | reverse complement strand
GAAACGCCAGTGATCCGGGCTGCGGCAGGCAGCCCGACAGCATCAGCGCCAGCACCGCACTGCCCGCCCGGCGCCGCGCCGCGCGGGCGCGGGGTCGGTCAGATATCGGCGTAGACATGGGTTTCGGCCACGGCACCCGGATGGGTCACCGCGCCCTTGCAGGTCGGCCCGACCAACTGGGCGTATTTCCACAACGCGCCCGATGCGTAATTCGTCGGGCGTGGCCCGGCCCAGTTGGCGCGGCGGTCGGCCAGGTCGTCATCCGACAGGTCCACGGACAGCGCGCCGGTGAGCGCGTCGATGGTGATCATGTCGCCATCGCGCAGCAGGGCAATGGGCCCGCCATAGGCCGATTCCGGGCCGACATGGCCGACGCAGAAGCCGCGGGTCGCCCCGGAAAACCGCCCGTCGGTGATCAGCGCCACCTTCTTGCCCATGCCCTGCCCGGACAGGGCCGCCGTGGTGGCCAGCATCTCGCGCATGCCGGGGCCGCCCGCGGGGCCTTCGTTGCGGATCACGAGGACCTCGCCTTCTTCGTAGCCGCGCGCCTTGACGGCGGCGAAGGCGTCTTCTTCGGATTCGAACACCCGCGCGGGGCCGGTGAAGACCTGCTCGGCCTCGGACATGCCCGCGACCTTCACGATGGCGCCTTCGGGGGCGAGATTGCCTTTCAGCCCGACAACGCCGCCGGTCTTGGTGATCGGCGTGTCCACCGGATAGATCACGCGGCCATCGGCGTCGCGGGCGATCTTGTCCAACTCCTCGCCCATGCTGTGGCCCGACGCGGTCATGCAGTCTTCGTGGATCAGGCCCGCGCGGCGCAGTTCCTTCAGGACCACGGGCACGCCGCCGGCCTCATACAGGTCCTTGGCCACGAACTGCCCGCCGGGCTTGAGGTCCACGAAATAGGGCGTGTCGCGGA
>JAACVA010000324.1:292-1406 GCA_009992615.1 Rhodobacterales bacterium | reverse complement strand
GATGCGCAAGGACGTGACCGCCAAGTGCTACGGCGGCGACGCCACCCGCAAGCGCAAGTTGCTGGACAAGCAGAAGGCGGGGAAAAAGAAGATGCGGCAGTTCGGCAAGGTGGAAATCCCGCAGGCGGCGTTTATCAGTGCGTTGAAGATGGATGGGTGAGGAGGCGTTGTTTCTGCGTCCAATTAGTACGGCAAACTTTAAAGTAATCTGGGTCTCCATCAAACCTCGCAATAATTAGCTCCAGTAATAGTCTGCTATACTGAGCGCTCGATATCTTATGAGGTTTTGCTATATACGCTGGGGACGAATCCTCGTCGATTGATTCAAAAATCTTAATAGCTTGAACATCATGCGAGTTTATACTCGCGCGGCCGGAAAGTATGCGGTTGACTTCTTTTATTAACTCGTTTTGCCGATAGGGATAGCCATCGCTTAGACGCGCGAGCCTTACGACAGGTGCGTTCGGGTCAGCGGTAATCCTAACCAACCCGCTTCCTGGAGATGAATTTGTAATCACAACGGAAGAGCCCGCCTCCGCCTCGACAACTTTTCTTATGTTTCCAAGCCATTCCTCGCGAACGATTTTTAATTGACGTTCAATTAACACATAAATATCGGCGCGAGTACAGGGTTCGCTTTTTGACCCGTGACGAAAGTAAATTGTCCCAACACTAAACGCGGTATTTTGTGACCCGTTTTCAATCTCGTAGGTTCCGACTTTTGAAAATACCAGGGGAACTGGCAGTGCATCAATAAGTACTGCTGGATATTTTTCCCCTGCCCTAACTACCTCTGTAATTGTGAGCCCTGATATATCCGATCCCGTGTACTTTCTGACTTGGTCGGAAAGCTTCGCGTTGTCAAATCGCAATAACGAGTCGCAATTGATTCCGGAAGAAGTGCCGTCATCGGAAACTCCAAACACAATTATGCCGCCGCGTGTATTTGCAAAAGCCACGATGTCCTTCACTGTTTCAGCCCAGAAAGCGGCTTTCTTGTCCGGCGAGAATTCTCTTTTAAAATCTAATAGATCGCTTTCGCCCGTAGCTGTTTGAGCGAGCACGGACAGCTCTGTTCTGCTGGTCGACATTCGGTTGGTCCTTTCGACGCGCT
>JAACVA010000324.1:0-147 GCA_009992615.1 Rhodobacterales bacterium | reverse complement strand
CCAAAGCGGTTGCGTGCGCCTGAAAGCGCTGTAGATTCAAGCTGCTACACATAGACCTTCGACAGCTTCGGACGCACGCATGGGTGAAACGCTACAACCTGTCACTGCCGGTTTCAACCGGTCACTTCGGATCGAGTGCCGCGCCGA
>JAACVA010000323.1 GCA_009992615.1 Rhodobacterales bacterium | reverse complement strand
GGGTTCGAATCCTCCCCAGCGCACCATATATGCTTTTGCTATCCAGCCCACCCACTAACGCGTTGAAAACCAAGGCGGCCTGGGGAGTTCCAGCCCCTTCATTTCGATGATATGTCAATCGGCGGCCAAAATTGCGCCCATTTCGGCGCGCAATTTTGCTCCCTTTTTTCTGCGTTGATCAGGGTCTATCCCGGCGCAGCTGAATATGTTGCGAAGGCGGGATAGACCCTTATCGGTGCGCGTCAGGCGCGGTTTTTGAAGCGTCATGACACGTTGCCAGTCTCGACGATCTCGCAGTGATGCGTGAGGCGGTCGAGCAAAGCAGTTGTCATCTTTGCATCGCCGAATACGGTCGGTCATTCCCCGAATGCAAGGTTTGTGGTGACGATGATGGATGTGCGCTCGTAGAGCTTGCTGATCAGGTGGAACAGCAACTGACCACCGGCCTGGGCGAATGGCAGGTATCCCAGATCATCGAACACGATGAAGTTTCAACGTATGCGGTGGTTCCAACCCATTGATTTGATGTAGTCCTGACGCGTGATGCGCCTGCGAGAAGGTCTGCGGTAGCAGATGGAGGTTTTGCATGGCGGATGGTGGTGAGGGTTTTGTGGGGCGGTGCGAGGTCGTGGAACCTCGACGGCGCGGCACGCGGCATTGGCCGGATGATGTGAAAGCGCGGATCGTGGCTGAAAGCCCGCAGCCCGGTGCCCGGGTCGTGGATGTTGCGGCGCGCTACGACATCCTGCCGCATCATTTGTCGGACTGGCGCCGTCATGCGCGGCAAGGTCATCTGGCTCTGCCCGAGCAGTTGATGGACGCGCTGCACGGATCGGGAATGAAGGCGCCGCCGCCCGAACCCTTCTTTGTTCCGTTGGCCCTTCTTTCTGACGCTGGGCCGAAGCAGAGCGCATTGGTTCCTGCAGCGACTGCAGCTTGTGACGCGCCGGGGGCCGTGACGATCCAGATCGGGCCTGATGTAGTGCTGCGCATTCCCGGCGATGGAGCTGTGGCCCGCGCGGCCGCCCTGGTGCAGGCACTGCGGGGTGCATCGTGATTATTGCGGGGCAACGTCTGCCGCTTATGATCGCGACAACGCCGGTAGACTTCCGTTGTGGTCACAATGCGTTGGCGCTGATCGTGCAGACTGAACTGAAGCTTGATCCGCATTCCGGTGTGACGGTTGTGTTCCGTTCCAAGCGTGGCGACAGGCTGAAGATCCTGGTTCGGGATGATGAGAAGGATCAGGAAATGGTCTGGTGCTGACATATAAGGTTCTGGAGCAGGGCAGCTTTGCCTGGCCGAAGGTTCAGGACGGGGTGATGCGGCTGTCGCGGGCGCAGCAGAAGGCGCTGGAGCATGCAAAATTTGAGGCCTCTGTCGAGCGCGCCGCCCGCCAGCACGAGCAGGCTGTGGTCGCCGAGAAAGAGGCATTCATCACCGAGCTGAAAGAGCTGATCGAGAAGCTGGAAGGCGAGACTGTGCAGAATTTTGTGCCCTGGCGTGGTAACCCCCTGATGAGGAGACCCACGCATGAGCATTGACAAAGACCTTTTGGACCGG
>JAACVA010000041.1 GCA_009992615.1 Rhodobacterales bacterium | reverse complement strand
CGGATGCCTCCGGCGGGAGTATTTTTTCAAAGAAGAAACACCATGTTGGCGCCATGCCGTTGGCGGTGAAACGGCTTGCCCTGTCGCATTTCCGGTCGCATCGGCGGGTGACGCTGGACCTTTCGCCGGGGCCGGTGGCCATTTTCGGGCCGAATGGGGCAGGCAAAACCAATTTGATCGAGGCGGTGTCGCTATTGTCGCCCGGGCGCGGGCTGCGCCGGGCCGGGGCCGAGGAGCTGGTGCGCCGCCCCGAGGCTGTCGGCTGGCGCATCGGGGCCGAGGTGGCAGGGCACGAGGTGGACACCCGCGCCGAGGCGGGGCAGGCGCGGGTGACCCGAATCGACGGCAAGGTGGTGCCGCAGGTGGCATTGGGCCGGGTGGTGCGGATGCTGTGGCTGGTGCCGTCGATGGACCGGCTGTGGATCGAGGGGGCCGAGGGGCGCAGGCGGTTCTGGGATCGGATGACCCTGAGTTTCGAGCCGGGCCATGGCGAGGCGGTGCTGAACTATGACAAGGCGATGCGCGAACGCAACCGGCTGTTGAAAGATCAGGTGCGCGATCCTGCATGGTACGCAGCGCTGGAGGCGCAGATGGCCGCCGCCGGGGCCGCGATCATCGCCAACCGCGCCATGGCGCTGGAGCGGGTGATGGCGGCGCAGCACCGGGCGCCGACGGACTTTCCGATCTCGCACTTGCAGGCCCTCGCGGCCGAGGGCGACGACGCACCGACCGCAGACGCTCTTGCTCGGGCCTTTTCCGACGGGCGGCGGCGCGATCTGGCGGCGGGGCGCACTCTGGTGGGGCCGCATCGCGCCGATCTGGGGGCGGTGTTCGTGGCCAAGGGAATGCCAGCGGCGCAATGTTCGACCGGTGAGCAGAAGGCGATGCTGATTTCGTTGATTCTGGCCAATGCCCGCGCCTTGACCGAGACAGAGGAGGCGCCGCCGATCCTGCTGCTGGACGAGGTGGCGGCGCATCTGGATGCCGGGCGACGGATTGCATTGTTTGATGAGATTTGTGCGCTGGGCGCGCAGGCATGGATGACCGGCACGGGGGCCGATCTGTTTGCCGATCTCGGGCCGCGGGCGCAGTATCTGGAAGTGCGCGAGACGGATGGGCAGTCGGTGGTGACGCAGGCGGGCTGTTGATGGCGGTGGGGTTCATGATCGCGCTGATCCGAGGCGGCGCTGGCCAAGGCAATCTCATCGCCGGTCATGTGCGGATGCGGATTCTTGAAACTGCTTGCGGCGGTTCGGGGGCGGCGCGCTAAATCTTGTGCCAATTGCGTGACAACCCCCCTCAAAACACCTATACATCGCGGGCATCAATCACAGCAGGCCCCCATGACCGACACCCCCATCATTCCCGAAGAATACGGCGCAGATTCCATCAAGGTTCTCAAGGGCCTGGATGCGGTGCGCAAACGTCCGGGGATGTATATCGGTGACACCGACGATGGTTCGGGGTTACACCATATGGTGTACGAGGTCGTGGACAACGGCATCGACGAGGCGCTGGGCGGCTATGCCGATGCGGTGAACGTGAAAATTCATGCCGACGGCTCGGTGTCCGTGTCCGATAATGGCCGCGGCATTCCCGTTGGCATCCACGAGGGCGAAGGTGTTTCAGCAGCCGAGGTCATCATGACCCAGCTGCACGCAGGGGGCAAATTCGACCAGAATTCCTATAAAGTGTCAGGCGGGTTGCATGGCGTAGGTGTGTCGGTTGTGAACGCCCTGTCCGATTGGCTGGATCTGCGGATCTGGCGCGACGGGAAAGAGCATTACGTCCGGTTCGAGCGGGGCGACACCGTGAAAAGCCTTGAGGTGGTCGGCCCGGCCAATGGGCGCAAGGGCACCGAAGTGCGGTTTCTGGCCAGCACGACGACGTTTTCGAACCTTGATTATGTGTTCAAGACGCTTGAAAATCGCTTGCGCGAACTGGCCTTCCTGAATTCTGGCGTGCGTATCACGCTGGAGGATGAACGCCCGGCCGAGCCGCTGCGCACCGAGCTGTTCTATGAAGGTGGCGTCCGGGAATATGTCCGCTATCTGGACCGGTCCAAGGCTTCGATTCTTGCTGACCCGATTTACATGACCGGTGAAAAGGATGGCATCGGTGTCGAAATTGCCATGTGGTGGAACGACAGCTATAACGAGATGGTTCTGCCGTTCACCAACAACATTCCCCAGCGGGACGGTGGCACCCACATGGCCGGTTTTCGTGGCGCGCTGACGCGCACGATGAACCTTTATGCCGGATCGTCGGGGATCGCCAAAAAGGAAAAGATCAATTTCACCGGCGACGATGCCCGTGAAGGGCTGACCTGTGTGTTGTCGGTCAAAGTGCCTGACCCGAAATTTTCCAGCCAGACCAAGGACAAGCTGGTCAGCTCCGAGGTGCGCCCGGCGGTCGAGGGGTTGGTGAATGAAAAGCTGGCCGAATGGTTCGAGGAAAATCCGCAGCTGGCCAAGCAGATCATCACCAAGGTGGTCGAAGCCGCCTTGGCCCGCGAAGCAGCGCGAAGGGCGCGTGAGTTGACGCGCAAGAAATCAACGTTCGATGTGTCTAATTTGCCTGGTAAACTGGCCGATTGCCAATCGAAAGACCCGGCCCAGCGCGAGATATTTCTCGTCGAAGGGGACAGTGCCGGCGGATCGGCAAAACAGGGCCGCGCGCGTTTCAACCAGGCGGTTCTGCCGCTGAAAGGCAAGATCCTGAATGTCGAGCGGGCGCGGTTCGACCGGATGCTGGGCAGTCAGGAAATCGGCACGCTGATCACGGCACTTGGCACCGGCATCGGGCGGGACGAATTCGATATATCCAAGCTGCGCTATCACAAGATCATCATCATGACCGATGCGGATGTTGACGGCGCGCACATCCGCACCCTTCTTTTGACGTTCTTTTTCAGGCAGATGCCGCAAATCATCGAAGGCGGTTTCCTGTATATCGCCCAGCCGCCGCTGTACAAGGTGGCGCGCGGCAAGTCAGAGGTCTATCTCAAGGATCAGGTGAGCCTTGAGGATTATCTGATCGAGATGGGGGTTGACGGCGCAATGTTGCGTCTAAAGACCGGCGAGGAAATCGTCGGTGCCGATCTGGCCCGCGTGGTCACCGGCGCGCGTACCGTGCGCCGGATCATCACCGCGTTCCCCACCCACTATACCCATGCGATCCTCGAACAGGCCGCCATCGCCGGGGCCTTCATGCCGGGCGTGGCCGATACCGACCTGCAAGGCACCGCCGATCTGGTGGCCGAGCGTTTGGACCTGATCGCCGAGGAATATGAAAAAGGCTGGTCAGGGCGCATTACACAGGATCATGGTATCCGCCTTGCGCGGGCGCTGCGCGGTGTCGAAGAGGTGCGCACCCTGGACGGCGCTGTTCTGCGATCAGGCGAGGCGCGGCGTCTTGGCACCCACACCGAAGAGCTGAAAGAAGTGTATCGACACCCTGCGCGTCTGATACGAAAAGACCGTGAAACGCCGATCTATGGCCCGCTGGGCCTGCTTGATGCGATTTTGAAAGAGGGCGAAAAGGGGCTGAGCCTGCAACGCTATAAGGGGTTGGGTGAAATGAACCCGGGCCAGCTGTGGGAAACCACGCTGGATCCCGAGGCGCGGACGCTGTTGCAGGTCCGCGTTGACGACGTGGCCGAGGCGGATGACATCTTTACCAAGCTCATGGGAGATGTCGTTGAACCCCGCCGCGATTTCATCCGTTCAAACGCGTTGAACGTCGAAAACCTCGATTTCTAGCGGACGGGTTATGATCTTTCGGACTGGATCCTGGGTGCCCAAAAAAGCTGCCGCAGGATCTGCCGCATGTCATGAAGTTGACATATGCAGGCGCGTAGAGAACTGTGGAACGGGATCTGGTCCCGTCGCGTCACGCAGCAGGGAGTTGCACATGAACCGCAGAACCGCTCTTGTCACCACGGCGATCATCGCCACGATGACCGCCACCCAGGGCTTTGCCCAGTCCATGGACGAACTTGTCGCCGCAGCCGAAGCAGAAGGCACACTGACCACCATCGCGCTGCCCCATTCCTGGTGTGGCTATGGCGATGTGATTGCCGGCTTCAAGGCCAAGTATCCGAACATTTCGATCAACGAACTGAACCCCGACGCGGGATCGGCCGACGAGCTGGAAGCGATCCGGTCGAACATCGGCAACACCGGCCCGCAGGCCCCCGATGTGATTGACGTGGGTCTGGCCTTCGGCCCCGCAGCCAAGGACGAAGGGCTGCTGCAACCCTATAAGGTGTCTACCTGGGATACGATCCCCGCCGACGCCAAGGATGCCGACGGCTTTTGGTATGGCGACTATTATGGTGTGATGTCGTTTTTGGTAAACACCGACATGATCGACACGGTTCCCACCAGCTTTGCCGATCTGCTGAAGCCGGAATATGCGGGCGCCGTGGCGCTGGCCGGTGATCCGCGCGCGTCCAACCAGGCAATCCTGGCGGTGATGGCGGCGGGCATTGCGCGCGGCGCAGCGCCCGGAAGCGAGGCGGCGCAGGCCGGGCTGGATTTCTTCGCCGAGCTTAACGCGGCGGGCAACTTCGTGCCGGTCATCGGCAAGGCTGGCACTTTGGCCCAGGGAACGACGCCGATCGTGATCCAGTGGGATTACAACGCCTTGTCCGCCCGTGACACGCTGGCCGGCAACCCGCCGGTCGAAATCGTAGTGCCGTCCGACGCAGTTCTGGCGGGTGTCTATGTGCAGGCGATCAGTGCCCATGCGCCGCAGCCGAACGCAGCGAAACTGTGGATGGAATATCTGTATTCGGACGAAGGTCAACTGGGCTGGCTGGCTGGATACTGCCACCCGATCCGGTTCAACGATCTGGTGCAAAAGGGCGCCGTATCAGAAGATCTGCTTGCGGCCCTGCCGCCGGCCGAGTCTTACGATGCCGCCGTTTTCCCGTCGCTTGACGCGGTCAACGCCAACCGCGACACGGTCGTCGCCGGCTGGGACAGCGTTGTCGGCGCGAACGTCGTCGAATAAGCCACAGTGGCGTCCGGCCCCCCCCGGTTGGGGGGCCGGATTCCGTCGAGGAGCAACCCATGACAGGTATGGCAGCAGTGCGGGCGCGTGCGCTCAACTGGGTGGGTATTGTGCCGTTTGCGGTTTTTGTCGGGCTTTTCCTGATCCTGCCGACGCTTTACATAGTCGTTGGCGCGTTCCGCACGCCTGACGGCGCATTCACCTTCGACAACATCATCGGGTTGAACACCGCGTCAATCCGAAACGCCTATTGGGTGTCGCTGAAGGTCAGCTTCCTGTCCGCGCTGCTGGGCTGTGCAATCGGTTTTGCCATTGCCGCCGCCATCACCCTGGGTGGCCTGCCGCGCCAGATGCGAAATCCGATGATCACCTTTTCCGGCGTCGCGTCGAACTTTGCCGGTGTGCCACTGGCCTTTGCGTTTATCGCCACGATCGGGCCTGCGGGCCTGATCACCATGTATCTGCGCACCGAACTGGGCATCAATCTGCGGCTGTATGGCTGGAATCTGCTCAGCACCTGGGGCCTTATCGTCACCTACCTGTTCTTCCAGATCCCGCTGATGATCCTGATCATCACCCCCGCCCTTGATGGGTTGAAGCGCGAGTGGCGCGAGGCGGCCGAGGTTCTGGGCGCGACCGGGCTGCAATATTGGCGCATGGTGGCGCTGCCGATCCTGTTCCCGTCGATCCTGGGCACGATGGCGCTGTTGTTCGCCAATGCCTTTGGTGCGGTGGCGACGGCGATCGCGCTGACCGGGCCATCGCTCAATATTGCGCCGATTCTGCTGTATGCGCAGATCCGGGGCGATGTTCTGGGCTCGCCCAATCTGGGGTATGCGCTGGCCTTCGGGATGATTGTCATCACCGGGGCCGCGAATATGATCTATATCATGCTGCGCATCCGGGCCGAACGGTGGCTGAAATGAACCGGTTCATGGCCTGGATCGCGTTCCTGTTCGGGGCAACCTATTTCGCGCTGCCGTTGTTGGGCATGGCCGAGTTTTCGTTGTCGATGCGGCGCGGTGTTTATTCACTGGATGCCTACAGGGCTGTTCTGGCCGATCCGCAGTTTCAGGCGACCTTTGCGTTTTCGGTCGTCATGGCCCTGTTCACGATCGCCTTCGGCATCCTGCTGGTGGTGCCGACGGCGTTCTGGGTGCGGCTGAAACTGCCCGGCCTGCGCCCGCTGGTCGAATTCCTGACACTGCTGCCTTTGGTGATCCCGGCCATTGTCGTCGTTTTTGGGTATCTGCGGCTGTACAACACCTCAAGCTGGCTGCCGATGACAGGCACGGCCATGGGCACCAACATTCTGTTGATGTTCGGCTATGCGATGCTGGCGCTGCCCTATATGTATCGCGCCGTCGATACCGGGCTGCGCGCCATCGATGTCGCCACCTTGACCGAGGCGGCGCAGAGTCTGGGGGCGGGGTGGGGCACGATCCTGGCGCAAGTGATTTTGCCCAATGTGCTGCCGGCGGTGTTGTCGGGGGCGTTTTTGACCTTTGCCATCGTGATCGGCGAATTCACCATGGCGGCATTGCTCGACCGGCCGGCCTTTGGCCCATACATGCAGATTCTCGGCGCGAACAAGGCTTATGAGCCTGCCGCGCTGGCAGTCATCGCCTTTGCGATTACCTGGGCCTGTATGGCTCTTATTCAACTGGTCACCCGGTTTTCCAAACATGCAAGGGCGCAGCGCTGATGGCGTTTCTCGAACTCAGGAATCTGGAAAAGTCCTATGGCGCGACCCGCGTCGTCAAGGATTTCACCATCGGCGTCGAAGAGGGTGAGTTCATCTCTTTGTTGGGGCCTTCGGGCTGTGGCAAGACCACCGTGTTGCGCATGGTTGGCGGGTTTGAAACGCCATCGCAAGGGGCCATCTTCATCGACGGCAAGGATGTCGTCGCGCTGCGTGCGAACCAGCGCGCCATCGGCATGGTGTTCCAGGCTTATGCGTTGTTTCCCAACCTGACGGTGGCCGAAAACGTTGCATTCGGGCTGAAGGTGGGGGGCGTCGGGCGGGCCGAGCGCGGGGCACGGGTTGCGGAAATGCTGGCGTTGATTGGTCTGCGCGATCTGGGCGATCGCTATCCGTTTCAACTTTCCGGCGGACAGCAGCAGCGGGTTGCGCTGGCCCGCGCCTTGGCACCGCGCCCCAAGGTGTTGTTGCTGGACGAACCGCTGTCGGCGCTGGACGCCAAGATCCGGGTCAGCCTGCGGACAGAAATCCGTGCGATTCAAAAGCGATTGGGCATTACCACAATCTTTGTGACACACGATCAGGAAGAGGCATTGTCAATGTCCGACCGCGTTGTTGTGATGAACGGCGGTCGTGCCGACCAGATCGGCACGCCGTTCGAAATCTATAACGCCCCGACAAGCAGGTTTGTCGCGGGGTTTGTCGGCACGCTGAACACGTTTGACGCAGTTGTGACAGATCAGGCAGCGGGCGGCGTAACGCTGGACGATGTGCCGCTGGTCATCGGCCGGCGGTTGCCGGTGGCTGCGGGGCAGACAGTGGGCATTGCGCTGCGGCCAGAGGCCGTGCAACTCGGGCGCGACCCGTCGCGTGAGGTTGTTCTGCCGGCAAAAATTGTCGAGGTGCATTTCATGGGTGCCGTCGTGCGCATTGCGGCCGAGGTTGCCGGGCGGAAATTCACGATCGACACGTTCAATCGCGTCGACATGCCGCCACCGGCAGTGGGCAAGTCGGTAGAAATCAGCATCGCGGCGCGGGATTTCCTTATCCTGTCCGATCCCGTCGAGGGTGGGCAACCCCGCCTGTGAAGGTGTCGCGGTCGCCTGATCCCGCCCATGCCTTCGCCACGAGAACAATGTACATCGAAACGCGCGCAGGTGGTCGTCACAGTATCTCCATGATCCCCGATTATCGGGCGGGATGTTGTTTTTCATGTAGAGGTGTTGAGAACCACATTTTCGGTCGATGTGCGCAGTGTCAGGTCGGCCTCACCCAGCCACATCTCGGGCATTCGGCGCAGTTGGCCAATGGCGTTGGCGATCAGCGCATCGCGGATCACGGCAAGTTCCGCCTGTTCGGGCAGATCTGTGTGGCAAATGCAATCGGTGGTGCCGGTTTCATTGCGTGGCGCAAGGTCATATCGAAATTGCACACGGGCGCAGTGGCGGCCCGGCGCGGCCTCGAAGCGCCAGTCGTCGATTGTTATGCCGATGATTTGCATCTCGGCAGGTGTGGCGATATTTGTCATTCTGAAAGCCCCCTTTCAGTTGGCCCCGGTGGGCCTGTTGCGATCTTGACACAGGCGTTGCCGCTCCCCATTTCCATTGGACAAGGCCTGCACCAATCCATGCCGCCACGGCGGGTGTTTCAGATCGGGCGCTTAACCAAAGGAGAGATCCATGAACTTAGAAAAGTTCACCGAGCGGTCGCGCGGTTTTATTCAGGCCGCCCAGACGATTGCCATGCGCGAAAGTCATCAGCGGCTTTCCCCAGAACATCTGCTGAAAGCCTTGCTGGACGATGAACAGGGCTTGGCGACAAACCTGATTTCCAGTTCTGGCGGCAAGCCCGCCCAGGTGCGCGAAGCGGTGGATCTGGCTGTTTCCAAAATGCCCAAGGTATCGGGCGATGCGGGCCAGACCTATTTGGATGCGTCCACCGGCAAGGTGCTGGCCGAGGCCGAGCAATTGGCCCAAAAAGCGGGCGATGCCTTTGTTCCTGTTGAACGAATTCTGATGGCCCTGGCGATGGTGAAATCCAAGGCGCAAGAGGCGTTGGCGGGCGGTGGCGTGTCGGCTCAAGGGCTGAACACCGCGATCAACGACCTGCGCAAAGGCCGCACGGCGGACACGGCCAGCGCCGAAGACAGCTATGAGGCGCTG
>JAACVA010000146.1 GCA_009992615.1 Rhodobacterales bacterium | reverse complement strand
GACAGGTCAAGCCCACGGCGCACCAGCGGTTCATAGACATGGTGCAGCACCGACGACGTGAAGCTTTCGGTGTGCGCGTAGGGATCGAAGGTGACGATGTCGCCCTGCGAGGACCAGCGCAGAACCTCGGCAAAGGCCGGGCTGGCCACCAGACACAAAACGCAGGCGGTGGAAAGAAGGCTGTTTCTCATGGTGTAACGTCCCCTGTTGATGCGGCGCCTTTGCGGACGCAGGCGGTGGCGCTTTTCCGGCGCCTTCTGCCGATCAGGCCGCAAACCGCCGCGCCGATCCAGTGCGCCGACACGCAACGCGGGCCACAAGAACACAAGAATATCCTGAAAAAACTAATTCTATCAGTTACTTGCTCTTGATTCAGGGTTAAGTCAGAGGGATATTAAATTTCGGATAAGTTCATTGCAGGGGCGTCTGACCGGCGCCGATCCCCGGCGTGTGGCCGGGTACGGCTTTTTTGGGCGTCGGATCAACCCTGCGCGACAGGTGCATCAGCACAAAGGCCAGCGTCGAACACACCAGCGTTCCCGCCATCAGTGGCACCGCCGTCCCGTTGAAGGCCAGCCCGATGGGCACTGCGATCATCACCGCCAGCACGGTCGAAACGCCACCCACGACCGAGGCCGCCATGCCCGCGATATGGCCCATCGGCTCTAACGCCAGGGCGTTCAGGTTGCCAAAGGTCAGCCCTGCCATGAAGAACACCGAGACGGTCCAGACAAAAAAAGTCGGAAAGGCCAGGCTTGCTGGCAAGGCACCGGTCAGGTTGGCCAGGATAAGAACCGCAGACAGCACCGCCTGCCCCCCAAAGGCGGTGATCGCCAGCCGCCGCATCCCCAGCCGCATCACCAACCGGGCGTTCACGATGGTGCCGCCGCCCGACAGCACAGCCATCGCCATGAACCACAAGGGAAAGCTGTCGGCGCGGCCATGCACATCGGCAAATACCTGCTGGATCGAGCTGAGCATCGCGAAAAGCTGGGCAAACCCGAGGGCCAGCACCGCGATGTAAAGCCGCACCATCGGATGGCCCAACACCTCGGCCAGGGCGCGTTTCAGCGGGGCGAGGCGCAACTTTTGCCGATATTCGGGGTGCAGCGTTTCCGGCTGGCGCAGGGTCATCCACAGCGCGCCGATCAAGGCAAATATCACGAAGGCCACAAAAATCGACCGCCAGCCGAAGGCGGCGATGATCATTGATCCAAGAAACGGCGCAACCGCCGGGATCAGGATGAAGATCATCATCACAAAGGACAGTATCTGTGCCATGCGCCGCTCGGAATACAGATCGCGGATCATCGCCGTCGACACGATGCGCGGCGCCGATGCCCCAAGCCCCTGAACCAGACGCGCCGCCAGCAGCGTTTCCAGCGTCGGCGCAAAAGCCGCCACGACGGCCCCAATGGCATACAGCGCAAAACCCGCCAGAATTGCCGGTTTGCGCCCTATGGAATCGGAAATCGGCCCGGCAAAGAACGTGCCTATCCCCATACCCAGCACGAATGTGGTGAGGATCAGTTGCGCATTGTTCGGCGCACCGGGGCTGAGCTGCGCCGCGATCCGGGGCAGAACGGGCAGCATGGCGTCGATGGAAAACGCCACCGTGGCCAGCATCATTGCCATCAGCGCGATGAATTCGCCCTGCGCGAGGGGCCGGGTGGGGGCCCTCACGACGGCTCATCCGATTGCGCGGCCAGATCGTCAAGCACCCGCAACCACAGGTCGGTCGGCTGGGCCCCGGTCAGAACATGGGCATTGCCCAGCACAAATGTCGGCACGCCGGTCACGCCGCGGGCGCGGGCGTGGGCATCGCGGGCGCGAATCTCGGCAATATCGGCGTCACTGGCCAGAAGGCGGGCAATCAGGGCACGATCCAGCTCGATCACTTGCGCAATGTCCAGCAGAACCGCAGTGTCGCCAATATCGCGCCCCTGCCGGAAATAGCCGTCCATCAGCGCCGATGTTGCCGCAGTCTGGCGCCCCTCAAGCCCCGCCCAGTGGATCAGCCGGTGGGCGTTCAGCGTATTGGGCGTGCGGGTGATGCGGGACCAGTCGATCGTGATGCCGGCCTTTTCCGCCGCCTGTTCGATCTGGCCATATACCCGTACCGCCGCCGTCTTGCCGCCGAACTTGGCCTCGAGATAGGCGCGCCGATCCATTCCTTCGGCGGGCATGTCGGGGTTCAGCTGAAACGGATGCCACTCGACGATGAACGGATGGTCGGGGCGCTGTTCCAGCGCGCGGTCCAGCCATGTCTTGCCGATCAGACACCATGGGCAGATCGGATCGGACAGAATGTCGAGTTTCACGGTCATGGCTACGCCTTGAAGCTGTCGCGCAACTGTCGGCGCAGGATCTTGTTGTTCGCACCTCGCGGAATCGCGTCGATCCGGCGAAACAGGCGCGGGCATTTATAGCGGGCCAGCCGCGCGGCGCAATGTCTGGCCAGCGCGGTTTCATCCAGATCTTCGGCGGCGGTGTACAGCGCGGCGATGATCGTGGTGTCGGCCTTGACCCGCGCCTCTATCACCGCCGCCTCACCGAGGCCCGGAAAGGCGGCCAGCACCTGTTCAACCTCGATCGGCGAAACGCGGTATCCACCGGCGTTCATCATGTCGTCGTCGCGGCCCAGATAGGTGACGGCGCCGGTGTCATCCATCATCCCGGTGTCGCCAGTCAGGAACCAACCCTCGCGAAACTTCTCTGCCGTCGCGCCGGGCGCGTCGAGATAGCCCAGCATCAGCCCCGGATCGTCGGCCGCCACGGCAATCGTGCCCGGCTGGCCGACGGGCTGTGGGCCCATGGCACCCAGAATGGCGATGCGCCGGCCCGGTTGCGCCCGTCCCAGGGTGCCGGGCGGGGCGGGGGCCGCCGGACTGCCCGACAGGAAGGTGGAACATTCCGACATGCCGTAAGCTTCGTAAATCGCGGTGCCGGTGGCCTGCGTCCAGGCTGCGCGTGTCACCTCGGGCAGCTTTTCACCCGCCGACAAGCCATGGCGCAGCACAGGCAGGGGCGGCAGGACATGACGCAACATCTGACGATACACCCCCGGCGCGGCGGCAAAGATCGTGGCGCCATGGCGGGCCAACAGCGGCGCCAGGTCGGCGGGCCCGATGTCGGTGCCGGGAATCAGCGCCGTGGCGCCCGTGGCCCATGGATCCATCAGCCCGGTGCCCAGGGTATAGGTCCAGTTGAAGGCACCGGCGTGCAGCAGCCGGTCATCCGCACGCAGCCCGTACCATCCGTCGATCATCGAGCGCCGCGCCCAGATCGCGCGATGTGCATGGACGACGCCGCGCGCCCTGCCGGAGGTGCCCGAGGAAAACACGATATAGCCGGGCCGGTTCGGATCACCCATCGCATATGCGGCGGGCGGATAGTCCCGCAAAGCGCGCAGCGCGTCCAGCGTCAGACTGCGCCCCGCCGGTTCAGGCAGCGCAACACCGGGCGCCGCCACAATCAGCTCCGGGCGGATCAGCGCCGCCATCGCGGTGATCTCGGGCACTGTCAGCTGCGCCGAAGTGGGCACCGGCACCAGATCGACGGCCAGCGCGGCCAGATAGAGAATCGGAAAATCCACCGTATTGCCCAGCCGCATCAAAACCCGGTCTCCGGGCGCAAGGCCAAGGGCCAACAGCCCGGTCGCCGTGCCCAGAACCGCCGCTTTCAACGCGGCAAAGCTGAGCGTTTCGGCATGATCGCGGTGCAACACGCACAGCGCCGGCTTGTCCCCCATGGCATTGGCCCGGGCCAGAACATGGGCGGTCAGGTTGAACGGGGAAGGGCAGGCGGTTTGCATGGGCCATGGCTAGCCCTGCCGCCGGGCAATGGCAAGCGGTGGCCATTGCCCGGACTTGCAGACCGGACTATATCGCCCGACATGAGCGAACCTGAACCCACCCTGATCCGCCTTGCCCGCCACGATGGCAGCCGCGAAGTGCCGCTGCCTGTCGATCTGGGGGCGCGGGTGCGTGACCTGCGCCGTGCCCGCGACTGGACGCTGGAACAGGCGGCAAAACAGGCCGGGCTGGCCCGGTCAACCCTGTCGAAAATCGAGAACGGCCAGATGTCGCCTACCTATGACGCGCTGAAAAAGCTGGCGCATGGGCTGGAAATTTCGGTTCCGCAACTGTTCACCCCGCCGCGTGCGGAAAAGGTGAACGGCCGCATGACCGTCACGTTGAGCGGTCAGGGCGCGGCCCAGGCGACGGCGACCTATGAACACGAACTTTTGGCGGGCGCGTTGACGAAAAAGCGGATGCTGCCCTATCGCGCCACGATTCGCGCCCGCACCCTTGAGGAATTCGACGGCTGGGTGCGCCATGACGGCGAAGAATTCCTGTATGTGCTGACCGGCACGATCCGGCTGTGCAGCGAATTCTATGAACCCGTCGAGATGCGCCGGGGCGACAGCGCCTATTATGATGCGACCATGGGCCACAATGTGATTTCGACCAGCCAGGAAGACGCGACGATCCTATGGGTTACCTCGCTGGATTGACCTGCAATCAGTCTTGTTGCGTGCCATTGCGCGCCGCGCGATAGACAAACAGCCGGATCGCGGTGGCCAGGCCGGTTTCGGGGGCGCGGGCGGCGTCGATCTCGGCGGCCAGATCGTTGAGCGCCTGCCCACGGGCACGGGCCAAGGCGCGGAACCCGGCCCAGAAATCATCCTCTAGTGAAACCGAGGTGCGGTGCCCGCGCAACGTCAGGGAATGTTTGCGCGGGCGATCCGTCATTCCTGATCCAGCCTGTGCTGGTCCAGCGCCCGTGCCGCACGGGCGTTGCGGGTGGCGGACAGGGTTTTCTGCGCCTTGCTTTGCCCGAACTTGGCGGCGTTGGCGTCGGCAACGCGGCGCTGTTCGGCGCGCTGTTTTTCCTTGCGGGCACGGTTCAGATTGATCGGTGCGGTCATTTCGGCCCGAGCATCTGTTCCGGCCGCACCACCCGGTCAAAGGTTTCGGCATCGACAAAGCCCAGCGCGATTGCCTCTTGTTTCAGGGTGGTGCCGTTCTTGTGGGCGGTCTTGGCGACGGTTGTGGCGTTGTCATACCCGATGGTCGGGGCCAGCGCCGTAACCAGCATCAGCGATTCGTTCATGATGCGGGCGATGTTTTCGCGGTTGGCGCGGATACCGACGACACAGTTGTCGGTGAAAGCACCCGCCGCATCGCCCAAAAGCTGCATGGATTGCAGGACGTTATAGGCCATCATTGGTTTGTACACGTTCAGTTCGAAATGCCCCTGCGAGCCGGCAAAGCCGACGGCGGCGTCATTGCCGAAGACATGGGCGCAGACCTGGGTCAGCGCCTCGCATTGGGTGGGGTTCACCTTGCCCGGCATGATCGAGCTGCCCGGTTCGTTTTCCGGCAGCATCAACTCGCCCAGACCACAGCGCGGGCCAGACCCCAGCAGGCGGATGTCATTTGCGATCTTGAACAGCGACGCGGCGACGGTTTTCAGCGCGCCGGACATTTCCACAAGGGCGTCATGGGCGGCCAGCGCCTCGAACTTGTTGGGGGCGGTGACGAAGGGCAGGCCGGTGATCTCGGCCATGTTGGCCGCCACGGTGGTGTCCCACCCCTTGACGGTGGACAGCCCGGTGCCCACGGCGGTGCCGCCCTGGGCCAGTTCGTAAATATGGGGCAGGGCGGCCTTGACCCGTTTGATCGCCATTTTCGCCTGATGGGCATAGCCGGAAAATTCCTGACCCAGGGTCAGCGGCGTGGCGTCCATCGTATGCGTGCGGCCGATCTTGATGATGTCGTCGAACTCCGCCACCTTCGCCTCAAGCGCGGCGTGCAGTTTCTCCAGTCCCGGCAGGGTGACATCGCGCGCGGTTGTCGCGACGGCGATGTGCATCGCGGTTGGGAAGGTGTCGTTCGATGACTGGCCCATGTTGACGTGATCGTTCGGGTGCACCGGGTTTTTCGATCCGATGACGCCGCCCAACAATTCGATTGCGCGGTTCGAAATCACCTCGTTGGCATTCATGTTGCTTTGCGTGCCACTGCCGGTTTGCCAGACGACCAGCGGAAAATTGTCGTCAAACTTGCCCGCCACCACTTCCGAGGCGGCCTGGATCACGGCATCGGCGATGGTGCCGTCCAACTTGCCCGAAGCCTTGTTCGCCACGGCGCAGGCTTGTTTGATGACGCCAAGGGCGCGGACAATGGCGATGGGCTGTTTTTCCCAACCGATTGGAAAGTTCAGGAGGCTGCGCTGGGTTTGCGCACCCCAGTATTTGTCGGATGGCACTTCAAGCGGGCCAAAGCTGTCGGTTTCTGTGCGGGTGCTGGGCATGGCGGCCTCTTTCGGTCGGGTGGGTTGGCGCGGTTTTAAGGCGCGGTTCCGGGAAAAGCAATTCGCATACGGTGGTATACGCAACGGATGCTAGAGCTGCTGACGGAACCGGTAAATCCGTGCTGGCGGCAGGTTGCGCAGCACCCGGTCGCCTTTTTCCACGGTCAGATTTAGTGCCGCGATCAGATCTTCGGGCAAGGGCGGGCGCGGCCCATAGGTGAATTGCACCAGCGGCGCACCGGGCGCCAACAGGGCAAGCGCGGCGATCACGATGTCGCGGCGCACGGCATTTGGCATCGACAACAGCGGCAAACCCGAAATCACTGCTGCCGCGCCCACGGGCAGGCGCCCCTGCATCAGCGCCACAGCATCCTGTGCCGGCGCACGGTGGATGGTGACGGCGCCAGGCAGCGTTTTTGCCAGATGATCTGCAAGCGCGCCATCCAGTTCAAACAGCGTCAAGCGCTCGGGTGGCAGGCCGCATTTCAGCAGGGCACGGGTGATGCTGCCGGTGCCGGGGCCGAATTCAACCACCGGCCCGGTGTCTGGGCCGAACCCTGCCGCCATCGCACTGGCCAAATGCCGCGACGACGGCGCAACGGCGGACATTTGACGGGGATTTTGCAACAAACGGCGACGAAATACCGAAAAGTCCGAGTTTGGATCGCTCACGCTCTGGACCTTACAATCGGATCAATGTTTGCGAAAACTGTCGAGGCTGACGACCTGCGCCGCCTCGAGTGCGGCATCGGTCGGTTCATCCTCGCTCGTGTCCGGGGTCTCGTCGTCTTCCGGGGTCTGTGTTTCGAACCGCAGACCGAATTCCACCGACGGGTCCACGAAGGTGCGGATCGCATCATAGGGAATGTAAAGCGGTTCGGGCGATTCGCCAAAATTCAGAGTGATGGAAAAGCCTTCGTCGGTCACCTCAAGGTTGTCGTACCAATGTTGCACGACCACGGTCATCTCATCGGGATACCGGTCAGACAACCAGTCGGCGATTTCCACATCGGGGTGCATTGTGTCGAAGGTAATGAAAAAGTGGTGGTCGCCGGGTAAGCCGCGTTTTGCGACATCGCTCAACACTTCCTGGATCAGCCCGCGCATGGCGCGGTGCATCAGGTTTCCATAGTCGATCTTGCGCGACATCAGCGGCCCCCGGTTCAGTCGTCGCCAGCATAGTCGATTCGAGGGTGATGGAAAGACCGCCCGCGCGAAATTCATACTACGTCTGCCGCCCACAAACCCGCCCCCGCCGCAGCCATCAGCGCCAGCACCCCCGGCAGGTTCCAGCGCAACCGCAACAACAGCCCCGCCGCGACCAACGCCAGCCCGAGCGCCGGCAGGTTCAGCGTGGCCGGGTCGGGCCAGACCATGCGCACCGGCCCAAGCGCAAGAACGCCGACATCGGCAAAGAACACATGCACCGCGAACCAGATCGACAGGTTGGCGATCACCCCGACAACGGCGGCGGTGATCGCAGTCAGCGCCCCGGTCAGCCGGGGCCGTGTCGCAATTCCATCGACATAGGGGGCAAAGGCGAAAATCCACAGAAAACAGGGCACAAAGGTAACCCACAGCGTCACCAGCCCGGCCAGAAAGGCCAATGGCATTCCCCCTTGGCCGAACCCCGCCATGAAGCCGACGAACTGGGTGACCAGAATCAGCGGGCCGGGTGTCGTTTCCGCGAGGCCCAGCGCATCCATCATCTGCGCCGTGGTCAACCAGCCCTGATTTGCCACCACCTCCTGGGTCATGTAGGCCAGAACGGCATAGGCGCCGCCAAAGGTGACGACAGCCATTTTCGAGAAGAACCCGGCGATGCTCAACAGCAGCGTCTGATCGAGCGCCGCGAGCATGAGCACGGGCGCGGCCCACAGCCCGGCCCAGACCGCCACGGTGCGCAGGGTGCGCGGGCGCAGCGGGGCCGCCGCGTGATCTTCGGACGCCGCGCTGGCGCGCCACGCTCCCCACGCCGCCGCCGCCAAAATGATCAGCGGGAAAGGCAACTGCAAAACGAAAATGCCGATAAACGACAACACCGCGATGATTCGACCCGCCGCCCCGGTCAGTGCCTTGCGTGCCACGCGCAGCAACGCCTCGATCACCACGATCACAACCGTTGCCTTGACCCCCAGAAACAGCGCCGCCACCAGCGGCAGCGCCCCATGGATGACATAGGCCGTGGCAAGGCCAAAGATCACCGCTGCGCCGGGCAGCACAAACAACAGCCCCGCTGCGATGCCGCCCCAGGTGCCGCGCAGTTTCCACCCCGCATAGGTGGCCAGTTGCATGGCCTCGGGACCGGGCAGCACCATGCAGAACGACAAGGCATTGAGAAAGCTGCGTTCGTCCAGCCATCGCGCCCGCTCGACCAGTTCGCGGTGCATCAGCGCGATTTGCGCCGCCGGGCCGCCGAACGACAGAACGCCGATCCGGGCAAAGACCCGAAGGAATTCGGCAAGGCCGGGATGGGGTGCGTGCTTCAAGGTGATTCTTCTCAGGCGAACGGGGCACCGGCACAACAACAAGC
>JAACVA010000145.1 GCA_009992615.1 Rhodobacterales bacterium | reverse complement strand
TCAGGTTCTTGCCCTGGGGCGCGTTGATGCCGGTCTTGCCGCCCACCGAGCTGTCAACCTGCGCCAGAAGCGACGTGGGGATCTGCACGAAACGCACCCCGCGCCGCAGCACCGCCGCCGCGAACCCCGCCAGATCACCGATCACCCCACCGCCCAGGGCCACGACGACATCGCGCCGCTCGACCTTCTGCTCCAGCAGCCACTCAACCGCGCGGCAAAACTGCGGCCACCCCTTGGTGGACTCGCCCGCAGGCAGGGCCAGCGCCACCATATCAATGCCCGCCGCCGCCAGACCGGCGCGCAAATCGTCCAGATGGGCGCGCGCGACGTTCTCATCGGTCAGCACAGCAACGCGGCCACGGTGCAACAGCGGAGCGATATGGGCCCCCGCCGCCGCGATCAGCCCCGCGCCGATCCGCACGTCGTAGGACCGCGCGCCCAGATCCACCCGTACATCCACCATCATTGCGTTCCCTGTGTCAGAACGTCGGGACGGGTCAGCACCACCTCGATCACCCGCTCGACCATATCGTCGATCGAATAGCTGGCATCGGATTGCACCGCCAGATCGGCCTGCCGATAGAACGGCACGCGTGCCGTGAATATGTCCTGCAAGGTGGCGAAAGGATCGGCGGTGCGCAGCAAGGGGCGGGTGTCTTTCTGGCGCACCCTTGCCCACAGCAGTTTCACATCGGCATCCAGCCACACCGAAACCCCACGGCGCGAGATCAGCGCGCGGTTCAGTGGCGACAGGAATGCGCCGCCGCCGGTGGACAAGACGCCCGGTTCGTCCTGCAACAGCCGCGCGATCACCTGAGTTTCCTTGGCGCGAAAGAACGCCTCGCCATCGCGGGAGAAGATTTCGGCGATGGTGCGATTCGCCGCCGCCTCAAGCGCGTGATCGCTGTCGCGGAACGCCACGCCCAACCGCCGGGCCAGGGCTGTGCCCACCGCCGTCTTGCCCGCGCCCATCATTCCGACGAGAACGACCGTTTTTCGCAGCTGATAAGGCACTCTGGCAGCGTCCCGCTTGTCGTTTGGGTTTCTTTTCCTGAATGGCGTGATCTTGCAGGAAAGACCATATATAAATCCCGCAACGGACCGCAGAGTCCACCCATGGCAGGCACCGGGAAGGGAAACTTTATGTTCCGTTTATTCAAATTGCTGATTTTTCTCGGCCTCGTCGGCTTCATCGGCCTGACGGGCTATGCCTATTTTGGCGACATGAGCCCCGAACGCACGCAAATCAACCAACCCGTGACGCTGGATGCAGACTGATCTGTTGCGCAACGCGCTGATCTGCCTGACGCTGGCCATCCCGGCCCAGGCGCGGGCCGAACAGCCTTTGTCGGCCATAGACTGGTTGTCCGACAGTGTGATCCTGCCCAGTGTTGCCGCGCTGCCACGCGCGCCCGTGCGTCTGCCCGAACCCGGCGTCGCCACATCGGCCCTGCCCGAAGCGGTCAGCGTGCGCCCTCTGGATGCGCCTTCGCCCGACAGTGTGGGCCTGCACCCGGCGGCCGATCTTGGCCTGCCCGGCGATCTTTGGGGCGCGTCGTCGTCGCGTCGCCTGGCAGACCTGCTGGCGGCGCAAACCACCCCCTCCGTGCCCGCCCTGCGCGATCTGTTCAAGGCAATGCTGGTGGCGGAATTGGCGCCGCCCGTGGATTCGGCCGGTGATCGCAGGCTGTTTCTGGCGCGAATAGATGCCCTGTTGGCGCTTGGGGCACTCGATGATGCGGTCGAGCTGCTGAACCGTGCGGGGCGCACCGAACCTGAATATTTTCGCCGCTGGTTTGACATTTCCCTGCTGAACGGCACCGAAAACATCGCCTGCGCCCGACTGCGCGCCTTGCCGCAGATTTCGCCAACATATGCCGCGCGGATCTTTTGCCTGGCGCGGGGGGGCGATTGGCAGGCCGCCGCGCTGACCCTGGAAACGGCCAAGGCGCTGCGTCTGGTCAGCGCCGAGGAAGACGATCTTCTGGCGCGGTTCCTGCTGGCCGAACTGTCGGATGACGCGCCGCCCCTGCCCCCCGTGCGCGCGCCCTCGCCGCTGGTGTTTTCGATGTACGCCGCCGTGGGCGAGCCTTTGGCCACCACCAACCTGCCGATCGCCTTTGCCCATGCCGATCTGCGCGACGTTACCGGCTGGAAGGCGCGGATCGCCGCAGCCGAGCGTTTGGCCCGTGCCGGCGCGATTCCCGGCGCACGCCTGCTGGAAATATATGGCGAACGCTTGCCCGCCGCCTCGGGCGGGGTGTGGGACCGGGTCGATGCGGTGCAGGTTCTGCTTGTGGGGCTTGACCGGGCCGATCCCACAGCCGTGTCTGCCGCCCTGCCCGCCGCCTGGGATGCAATCGTCAAGGCCGGTCTTGAGGTGGCCTTTGCAGAAACCGTCGCCGACGCGCTGGACCCTTTGCCGCTGCATGGGCCGGCCGAGGACATCCAGATGAGGATCGGACTGTTGTCGGCCGATTTCAGCGGGGCCGCGTCACGCACACGAGGCCGGACACCGGAACAAGTGTTCTGGCTGGCCCTCGCCCAGGGCGAAGCTGACCGCGCCACAGCCCCCGGCGCCATCGCCGCCGCTCTGCGCGACGGGTTCCGTGGGGCACCCCTACCGATCGGATTGCAAACCTTGCTGGACCAGAACCGCAAGGGCGAGGCGGTTTTGCGCGCCTTCGATCTGTTTGCCCAGGGCGCCGACGGCAACCTGGACGAGTTGCAGAATGCCCTTGGCCTGTTGCGCGCCGTCGGGTTGGACCGGGCCGCGCGCCGGGCTGCGCTGCACCTTCTGATCCTTGGGGCGCGGCCATGACCGTGTCGATGCCGCGCCGTATCCAGACCTTTCTTGAAGCGCAGGCCGCCGAACTGGACGCCGCCGAAAACACCCGCCTGGCCTATGCGCGTGATCTGAAATCCTTTGCCGATTGGCTGGACCGGCGCGCGCTGGATTTCGACACCGCACAGCGCGACCACATCGAAGGCTATCTGATCGATTGTGACGCCGAAGGCCTGGCCCAGGCCACCCGTGCCCGGCGGCTGTCGGCGATCCGGCAGTTGTATCGTTTCGCCTTTGAGGAAGGCTGGCGCGCCGACAATCCCGCGATCCAGATCAAGGGGCCGGGCCGCGCCAAACGCCTGCCCAAGACGCTGAGCGTGGATGAGGTGGACCGGCTGATCGGCGCCGCCCAGACCATGGGCAGCGCCCGCGACGAGCGGCTGCGCAACACCTGCCTGATGGAGCTGTTGTACGCCACCGGGATGCGGGTGAGCGAACTTGTCTCGCTGCCCGTGGCGGCAGCGCGGGGCGATCCGCGGATGCTGCTGGTGCGCGGCAAGGGCGGCAAGGAACGCATGGTGCCCCTGTCGCCCGGCGCGCGGGATGCGCTGGCCGCCTGGCTGATGCAACGCGATGCCAAAGAGGCAGAACGAGAGGCACGACGTCTGGCCGTCTCGAAATTCCTGTTTCCAAGTCATGCCAAGCAGGGCCATATGACACGCCACCGCTTTTACACCCTGATCAAAGATCTGGCGATCGAGGGCGGCGTGTCGCCCGACAAGGTGACGCCCCACACCCTGCGCCATGCCTTTGCCACACATCTGTTGGCGGGGGGGGCCGACCTGAGGTCAATCCAGACCTTGCTGGGCCACGCCGACGTGTCGAGCACCGAGATTTATACCCATGTTCTGGATGCCCGGTTGCGCGCATTGGTGCTGGAACATCACCCCCTGGCGAAGGACAACTGACGCCCGGCACCACCCGTGCCATGGCGCCCGGACTTGAAAACCGGCCCGCCACAGCCCAATAGATGCCCAGCAACGGGAAAGACAACCGACATGGATGACGGATCAAGCGTTTATGACCTGGCTTTCTGGGTGACCAGCGGCGCGATATTGTTGCTGCTGGTCTGCTCGGCATTCTTTTCAGGCAGCGAAACCGCCCTCACCGCTGCCTCGCGCGGCAAGTTGCGCGCCCAGGCCGACAAAGGCAACACCGGCGCCGCCCGCGCCCTGACCATCACCGAAGACAACGAGCGGCTGATCGGGTCGGTCCTGCTGGGCAACAATGTGGTGAACATCCTTGCCACGTCTCTGGCCACCGCCCTGTTGACCCGTCTGTTTGGCGAATCCGGCGTGGCCGTGGCAACCCTGGTGATGACGGCGCTTGTGCTGATCTTTGCCGAAGTCCTGCCGAAAACCTATGCGATCACCAACGCCGAAACCGCCGCCGCCCGCGTGTCGCGCCCGATCCAGATCATCGTTTTGCTGTTTTCGCCGCTGGTCTATGCCGTGCGGGCCCTGGTGCGCGGCGTGTTGCGGGTGTTCGGCGTCAACGCTGACCCTGACAGCCAGATCCTGGCCGTGCGCGAGGAAATCGCCGGGGCGCTGAACCTGGGCCACTCGGAAGGGGTGGTGCAGAAGGAGGACCGCGACCGCATTCTGGGTGCCCTCGATCTGGGCGAACGGACAGTCGAGGAAATCATGTTGCACCGCAGCAAGATCGAGATGATCGATGTCACTATTCCGCCCGACGAAGTGCTGGAGCAATGCCTGAAATCGCCCCACACCCGCCTGCCGATCTTTCGCGGCACCCCGGAGGAAATCGTCGGGGTCATTCACGCCAAGGATCTGTTGCGCGCGATGTTCGCCCGCCGACGCGCCAGCACCGGCACCGGCGATCCCTTCGCCGGATTCAACATCCTCGACGTGGCGATGAAGCCCTATTTCATCCCCGAAACCACGACGCTGGACGACCAGATGCGCCAGTTCCTGCGCCGCCACACCCATTTTGCGCTGGTCGTGGACGAATACGGCGCATTGCAGGGATTGATCACCCTGGAGGACATACTGGAAGAAATCGTCGGCCAGATCACCGACGAATTCGATGTGGACGACGACAACCCGCTGCGCCGGGCCGAAAACGGTGATTACCTGGTGGAAGGTGCCATGACGATCCGCGACCTGAACCGCGCCACCGAATGGTCACTACCCGATGAAGAGGCCAACACCATCGCCGGACTGGTGATTCACGAGGCGCAGACGATCCCGACCCAAGGGCAGGTCTTTTCGTTCCACGGCTTCCGCTTCGAAGTGACGCAGCGCAAGGACAATCGGATCACCCGGTTGAAGATCCGGCCGTTGTAACGACCGCGACCACAAAACCGGGGCGCTGCCCCGGACCCCGAGGTATTTTCGGCAAGAAAGAAACCCGACGCGTGTTCTTCGTCGGCTCAGGTGAAGGTATTCTGATGCGGGTCGCGGCGATACGATGCGCAGTCGCGCGACCACGGCCCATGTTGACAAACCACCCAAGGAGGAAGCCTCGGGTGTCTTGGATCATCCTATGGGGAAAGTGAGCCGAGGGTTGGGGCGCCGGCTGGATCGAGGGTGCGGCTGAAGGGGCGCATGGTGCCCAACAGGGGGACAATCCACCACGATGGTCCTGGCAAGCTTGTGCGATTTGGCTTGATTGCTGTCGTGTTTCGGGCCGAAGGCGGATGCGCACGGCTTGTTCGGACCGGGTCTGCGGGGTGCAGCCGGTGGCGTTCTGCGGCACCTGACAGGCGGTGTGTCATGCGGCCGGCTCTCTGGGTGGTGCGTGCGACATCGGTTTTGCCCGTGGTGGAAGATTTCGATGATGCGCATGGGGCCACCGCAGCAGGGGCATGGTTCGCGCAGGGCGAGGGGGGCGGCCTCGGACTCTGGCCCCGGTCCGGCGAGCTGTTCATGCTGCTGGACGCGGGGCAAGGCGCGGATCTTCGTGATGTTGGCCTTGCGGGCCGAGCTGGCCAGCAGGCCGCAATGCCGGATGCGGTGGAACCCGTCCATTGCCCAGCAGGCGCATGCAAAGCATGCTGCCGAAAGGCGGCAGGATATGGATCAGGAAGCGGCGAATGAACTCGGGCGTGGTCAGCCGCATCACCTTTTGTCGGTCGCCGGGTTTGATGCGGTAATCCTTCCAGCGGAAGGCGACAGCGTTGGCATTGGCGCTGACCAGGTGGGCGTTCGATATTGCTTCCCGGTGGGTAAAGCGGCCGAGGTAGGCCAGAACCGCCTCGGGGCGGCCGAAGGGCGGTTTGGCCTCGTGTGGAATACGCGCCTCTGGCACGATGACCACCCATATCGGATTTGCGGAACCGGGCGAGCCAGCTGGCAAAAACCTCGACACGCGCCAGCCTTTCAAGACCACCGAAGAAGGTAAGCTGGCCTTCACGGCGCAGATCCACCAGCCCGTTCAGAAACAGGCGTCGAAACTGCCACGTCAGAACCCGCACATGCAGGACGAACCCCCGGCCTGCAGGGAACCCACCCCGTGCCGTCGGGCGACAAGCCACCGCCGGGCACGATCATATGGACATGCGGTATTTCGGCGGTTCACGCCCTGCAGATCTGTTCGCTGCCCTTGAGCCGGGCTTGGTTGACCCGGTTTCGAAAAACAGCAAAAATCGGCGTTGCGCGATTGCAACCCCAGTGTCAGAGAGACACATCACATTCCCGTAAAAGTTGCAGTTGTGACGTAAAGCTGCGGCGGTCCTTCTGTTACGCAGCCACGCTCTTGCGGCTGCGCATAACAGCAAGGAAGAATCCACCATGGCTACCATTTATGGAACCAGTCGCGCCGCAATCACCCGGCGTTGTACACACCGGATGACTTTCCCACCAAGCCCCGCCGCGCAGGTGCGGTTCAACAGCACGCAAGACGCTGCCTTTGGTGGCTGTCTGCCGCGCGCATCCTGTTCAAGTGGGGCGCGTCAGCCGGGCGTACAGGCGCAGGGCGTGAGACGGATCAGCGGCGACAACGGGAAGAACCGGATCATAGGCAACGCGGATCAGGGTACCGATCTCGGGGCGCAGCACCGTGCGCCCGTCGGGCAGCACCGCAAGCGGCGCGCGGTCGGTGAAGGCGCGGTCGGACCACAAGAGAATCAGCTGCACTGCCTGGGACAGCGCGATGGTTTCCGCAGACACCTCGGACAGGTGATCATCCATGCGGACAAACACGAAAGCCGCCTTGATGCCGCCATTGGGGTCAAAGCGGAAGATGCGATACTGGTTTGCCTCTGCTGCAATCAGCCGGTCCAGCAAAAGGCCAAGGTCGGGGATCATCCTGTCCAGCCCCGGCACGGCACGCAGTTCATCCCAGTCGCGCAGGAAGAACACCATGGTGTTGGCACCCAGTTCCGGGTCGGTCTCGGCCATCTTGTGATCGGCCAGAGTCACGATCGCCTCGATCGCGCCCTTCAGCACAGGCAGGGTGGCGTCGTCCAGGCCGAATACCACGGGCACGATCGGCCTCCCCCATCTGGCGAAGGCATATTCGCCACTGGCCCGGGTGAACAGCGCCGCAATATGGCCGGGCGTCAGAGCGTCACTCAAGAGCGGCGGCCACCTCTTCGGACATGTCGAAATTCGCGGTGACGGTTTGCACGTCATCGTCGTCTTCCAATGCCTCGATCAACTTCATCAGCTTTTGCGCATCGTCCAGCGCCAGTTCCGTGCGGGTTTGCGGCCGCCAGATCAGCTTTGTCGTTTCCGATTCGCCCAACGAAGCCTCCAGCGCGGTTGCGACCTCATTCAGGTCGGTGTCGGCGCAATAGATCCAGTGACCGTCCTCGTCCGATTCGACATCTTCGGCACCGGCCTCGATGGCGGCCATCAACACGTCGTCGGCGCTGCCTGCCGTGACCGGATACATGATTTCACCCTTGCGATCGAACATGAACGAAACGCTGCCGGTTTCGCCCAGGTTGCCGCCGTTCTTGGTGAACAGCGACCGCACGTTGCTGGCCGTCCGGTTGCGGTTGTCGGTCATCGCCTCAACGATGACGGCCACGCCGTTGGGGCCATAGCCTTCGTACCGGATCTCATCATAACTTTCAGCATCGCCGCCGACGGCCTTCTGAATCGCGCGCTGGATCACGTCCTTGGGCACCGAGACCGATTTCGCCTCTTTCACCGCAAGACGCAGACGCGGGTTCTTGTCAGGGTCGGGGTCGCCCATCCGGGCCGCCACGGTGATTTCCTTGGAAAGCTTCGAGAACACCTTGGCGCGTTGGGCGTCCTGACGTCCCTTGCGGTGCTGAATGTTTGCCCATTTCGAATGGCCTGCCATGGTGCCGTGCTCCGACTGCGTCTGTTGTTGATCCGCCGCTCTCTACCGCAACAGGCGGGGCGCGTTCAAGCCTTGTCGATGATCGCGGCTCGGGGCGGTGATCAGACCGGGCCGGGCAGACCGAATGCGGCGTCGTCCAGCCGCAACACTGCCGTGCCGCCCCCGTCAAGGCGCACCAGTATTCGGCGCGCGGCCTGTGGCCCGGGGGGCAGCGTCACCTGATAGGTGGCCATGTGGGGGCAGCCGGCCAGTTGCCCGCCCCAGATGCGGGCGGTGGCCGGGCGAAGGGCGACGCACAGCGTGCCATCACTGAACTGCACCGTGACCGTATCGCGGTAAAGGATCGCCTGACGCGGTGTGGCGCCACCTGTCGGGATCGGCGGGGCAACCGCCCCCTCGGGCCCCGCGCACCCCACCAGCGCCACAAGGGCGATCAGGCAAACCGCATGTCTCATAGCGGCCAGAGCAGTGGGATCGTGACACAGGCCGTCAGCCCCAGCAGAATGTTCATCGGGATGCCCACCCGCATGTAATCGGTAAACTTGTACCCTCCGGGACCATAGACCAACATGTTGGTCTGATACCCGATGGGCGTGGAAAATGCAGCCGACGCCGCAAACATCACGGCCACCACCAGGCCGCGAGGGTCCAGCCCCAGGGCGATGCCCAGTTCGATCACGATCGGGGTAAAGATCACCCCAACCGCATTGTTGCTGACCATCTCGGTCAGGGTCGAAGCCAAAAGATAGACACACAGGATGACCACGGTGGGCGGCAGGCCGGTCAGCTTGGGCTGCACCACCCCCACCAGAAGCGCCACGGCACCGCTGCTTTGCATTGCGGCCCCCACCGCCAACATCGCAAAGATCAGCGCCAGAAGCCGCCCCTCGATGAACGAGAACGCTTCGTCCGCATCAATGCAACGTGTCAGCAGAATCACGCTGACCCCCAGCACCGCCAAGGCAAAGATCGGCGCCACGTCGAGCGCGGCCAGCACAACCACCGCCGCCAGGACGCCCACCGCGATCGGTGCCTTGTTCCGGCGAAACGCCT
>JAACVA010000322.1 GCA_009992615.1 Rhodobacterales bacterium | reverse complement strand
TGAACGGATCGGATGTAAAACCCGATGGATCGGGCAGTTGAGTGATGATAGTCTCTGACATGTGGCATATCGCTTTCTCAGCAGAGAAGTAACCCGACACCGCCATGATATGCCGCCCCTCAGGGCATCACCAACTTTCGCGCGTTTCTCCACGACCAGGCCGTTGCGGTTCTCGATCAGGTGGGGCTCGCCTTTTCGATGCTGCGAAAGCGGTGCTTTCGCGATCACATCTCACCCATGAAGCACAGCATCGCCGCGGCGCCCGGCGCCTTCTTGTAGAGACGGGCATCGGAGTCCGTCACCGACGCATGGGTCGCGTTCGAGCGCTTCTCGCCCCGGAAGTTCACTTCGGCGTTGCGGGGCTGGCGGGGCGTGTCGGGCATCGGCTGGGTCTCGGTCTGCTGGGTCTGCTGGTCGGTGTCTGCGGGGGGCAAATCCGCTGCCCGCTTTGCTGATCCCATCCCGGCGCACGCTGGCGCCGCTGGAGTGTTCGGCAGGGATCAGCCCCAGATAGGCCATCAACTGCCGCGGATTGTCGAACCTGCCGAAGTCTCCGACTTCCGCCACCACAGTTACCGCGACGATGAAGGCCACCCCGCGCATGGCCTGGATGGCTTCCACCACTGGCGCGAGGCTCCAGCCGGACATGAGACCGGCGATCTGGCCGGTCAAGCGTTCGATGCGCGCCTCGCAATCGGTCACGGCATCGATGTAATCCTGCAGCACGACCTGTTGCGCCGGATTGGAGAACTGCACCGTGGGCAGCCAGCGGCGATACGCCTTGGTCCAGCCCTTCTTTCCGGGATAGATCCGGCCATGCCGCAAGAGAAATCCTTGCAGATGCTGACGCGCCTTGCCTGCGACACGCACAGCCGTCGCCCGCGCCCGGACCAGATCGCGCATCGCCTCATGGGCGGCATCCGGCACCCAGCCCGATGAACATGGTTCCTGCATCGGGTCTCTGCCCAAGTCTTGAGGCTCGGCGCCAGCCCGCCCGACGCAACCCTCGAAGGAGAACGCCGTGGCAGAGGCATCCAGCCCAGTCAGCGCACACCGCGATCACGGGATCTAAGACTATAATTTCTAAAAAATGGTGGAGTCGATCGGGATCGAACCGACGACCTCGTCATTGCGAACGACGCGCTCTCCCAACTGAGCTACGACCCCACGTTGCTGATAACTAAGTGAAACTCACTTGGTTATCAATGCCCCAACTCGCCAGTTTACAAGGTACTTGCAAAACCGACGCGAACGGTTCGGCGCATGTTACCGCAGGCATGAAACAGAGGCAAGGGGTGGCGCGGTCCGAGCAATCGAGCTGTGGGTAACCGAGTTTAAAGGTGACAGCGTCTTCACTCCTGAGGTGCCGGAAGAACTGGTGCAGTCCCTGGCTCAGTGGGGCGGCACGATCGACAGCGCTATCAAACTAGGGTCAGGACTCGTTATATTTTCAAAGCCAGAACATGATGGTTGCGGCGAGGGCGATGGCGGAGAGGAATACTTTCGGGCATCGATCATAGCGTGTGGCGACACGCCTCCAGTCCTTCAGACGTCCGAACATGATCTCGATCCTGTTGCGGCGCTTGTCGTGCTTGATGGGCTTGGCACGAGACTTCCGGCCCGGGA
>JAACVA010000144.1 GCA_009992615.1 Rhodobacterales bacterium | reverse complement strand
ATGCAGCGCGAGGGCTTCACCATTCCGCTGCTGATCGGGGGCGCCACCACGTCCAAAGTGCACACTGCGGTAAAAATCGCCCCGCGCTATGCCGGGCCTGCGGTTTATGTGCTGGACGCCAGCCGCGCGGTGGGCGTGGTGAGCCAGCTTTTGAACCCCGCGCATAAGGCAGACTACACCGAAGCCATCCGCGCCGAATATGCCGAGGTCACAGAACGCCACGAACGCAGCGAGCGCGCAAAACAGCGCCTGCCGCTGGCCCAGGCGCGGGCGAACGCTCTGAAGGCCGACTGGGCGGGCTATGCGGCAACCGTGCCGTCGTTTACCGGGGCGCGGGTGATCGACGATTGGGATCTGGCCGAAATCGCCCGCTATATCGACTGGACACCGTTTTTCCAGACCTGGGAACTGAAGGGCATCTATCCCAATATCCTTGAGGATGAAAAACAGGGCGAAGCCGCCCGCGCGCTGTTCGCCGACGCGCAGGCGATGCTGCGCCAGATCATCGACGCGGCGTGGTTCAAACCCCGCGCCGTGGTGGGGTTCTGGCCCGCCAATGCGGTGGGCGAGGACATTCGCCTGTTCACCGATGACAGCCGCAAAACGCCACTGGCCACCCTGCACACCCTGCGCCAGCAGCACGCCAAACGCCCCGGCCGCCCCAATGTGGCCATGGCCGATTTTGTTGCACCCGAAGGCAGCGTGCCGGATTACATTGGGGGCTTTGTCGTCACCACCGGGCCGGAAGAGGCGGCGATTTCCGAACGATTTGACCGCGCAAACGACAATTACTCGGCGATTTTGGTCAAGGCTTTGGCCGATCGCTATGCCGAGGCAATGGCGGAAATGCTGCACCAACGGGTACGGCGCGATTATTGGGGCTATGCCCCCGATGAAAGTTTTGCGCCCGAAGAACTGGCGCGTGAGCCCTACAGCGGCATCCGCCCCGCCCCCGGATACCCTGCGCAACCCGACCACACTGAAAAGCTGACCCTGTTCCGCCTGCTGGATGCCGAGGCCGCCACCGGCGTCACCCTGACCGAAAGCATGGCGATGTGGCCCGGATCGTCGGTATCGGGCCTGTATATCGCCCATCCCGACAGCTACTATTTCGGCGTGGCCAAGGTGGAACGCGATCAGGTGGCTGATTACGCCGCACGCAAAAGCATGAGCGTTGCGGAGACAGAACGCTGGCTGGCACCGATCCTGAACTATGTGCCCGGAAACGCCGCCGTCCTCGCGGCGGAATAGAACAGCGCGCGGAACGGCGAAAACCGGTTACACCACACACAATCCTGAGGCATAACGCAGCCAAACCGATTCAGGAAGCACAGCCATGCACGACATCCGCACGATCCGCGAGACCCCCGATGCCTTTGACGCCGCCATGGCACGGCGGGGGCTGTCAGACGTTTCGACACAGGTGCTGACGCTGGACAATGCCCGCCGCGCGGCGATTCACGCGGCGCAAACCGCCAAGGCCGATCAGAACGCCGCCTCGAAACTGGTCGGCGCCGCCAAAGCCACAGGCGACGAGGCCGGTTTTGAACGCCTGCGCGCCCTTGTCGCCGCGAAAAAAGCCGAGGTCGCCGCGATGGAGACCGAGGCCAAGACGCTGGACCAGCGGCTGACCGATCTGCTGCTGACCCTGCCCAACGTGATGGACGACGACGTTCCGCCGGGCCGTGATGACAGCGACAACCGCGAAATCCATCGTTGGGGCACGCCGCGCGCCTTTGATTTCCAGCCGGTGGAACATTACCAACTGCCCGCCGCGCGGGGCCTTGATTTCGAGACCGCGGGCAAACTGTCAGGCAGCCGGTTTGTGGTGTTGCGCGGTGCCATGGCGCGGCTGCACCGCGCACTGGCGCAGTTCATGCTGGACATGCACACGACAGAACACGGGCTGGAGGAAACCAACGCCCCGGTTCTGGTGCGCGAAGAGGCGATGTATGGCACAAACCAGCTGCCGAAATTCGCCGAAGACAGCTATCAGACGACCGATGGCTGGTGGCTGATCCCCACCTCTGAGGTGACGCTGACCAATTCGGTGCGCGAAATGATGCTGGACGCGGCGCAACTGCCGATCCGGCTGACCGCCCATTCGCTGTGCTTTCGCAGCGAGGCGGGCAGCGCCGGCAAGGATACGGCGGGGATGCTGCGCCAGCACCAGTTTGAAAAGGTGGAAATGGTGTCGATCACCCACCCCGAAGACAGCGCCGCCGAACACATCCGCATGACCACCTGCGCGCAGAACGTGTTGGAACGCCTGAACCTGCCCTATCGCGTCATGCTGTTGTGCGAGGGCGACACCGGGTTTGGCGCCCGACGCACCCATGATCTTGAGGTGTGGTTGCCCGGGCAGAACATGTTCCGCGAAATCAGTTCCGTTTCCAACACCGGCGATTTTCAGGCGCGACGGATGAACACGCGGGTGAAATCCGAAGAAAAGCCGGTTTTTGTCCACACCCTGAACGGATCGGGGCTGGCCGTGGGGCGCACGCTGATCGCGGTGCTGGAAAACGGCCAGCAGGACGACGGATCGGTCGTGTTGCCCGATGGCCTGCACCCCTATCTGGGCGGTCACACTCGGGTGACAGCCGAGGGCGTACTGGCCTGATTGACGAAGACCCTTGCCAATCCTGCGCGCTGGCTTAGCTGTCGTGACATGAAAAACCTCATGCCTCTCATCTTGTTGCTGGTTGCCATCGGTTTTGCCGTGTCACCGTTTTTGAACCCTGAATTCGGCGGCTTCGATCCCAACCGGTATCCAGTGCCGCAGATTGACCCACCGGTGCAGCCTGCCGGCTATGCCTTTGCGATCTGGGGGCCGATTTACCTGTGGCTGATTGCCTGCGCTGTATTCGGCCTGTGGAAACGCGGCGACGCGCCAGCCTGGGGGCCGATGCGCCTGCCGCTGATCGTGTCGCTGGCCGTTGGGGCGGCGTGGTTGCCGGTGGCTCTGGTGGCGCCGGTGCCGGCCACCGTGATGATCTGGGTGATGTTGGTGTCTGCCGTGGTGGCGTTGGTGCGCGCACCGATGGCCGACGCGATGTGGGCCGAGGCGCCGCTGGGCCTTTACGCCGGATGGCTGACGGCGGCCAGTTTCGTGGCGCTCGGGTTGGTCTTTGCCGGATATGGCTGGATGTCCGAGCCGGTGGCCGCCGTGGTCTGTCTGTTGGGGGCCTTGGCGGTGTCGGCTTTCGTGATCACGCTGCGCCCGTCTGCCGCCTATGGCGTGGCGGTTGTTTGGGCCCTCGTCGCGGTTGCGGTGCAAAATTGGGGCACGGCCTGGGCGCTGGTCACACTGTCACTGGCGGGCGGCGCGGTGATTGCCGGACTGACCACTTGGCGGTTGTCGCAAAAGTAAAAAATTGGCGGGAGGATCTGCACCTTCCCGCCCCTGATGTCGGATATTCACAAACCTCACGCGTCAGCGCGGCCCTTGCCCAGATGTTTGCGAAGGCGCGATGGGGTGGATTTGGTGCGGTTCTTGTAAGGGTTTTCTTCGCCATGCCCGCGAAACCACAACCGGATCGGTGTGCCCGGCATGTCAAAATCAATCCGCAGCCCGTTGACCAGATAGCGGGAATAGCTTTCAGGCATCTTGTCGGGGTATGAACACATTACCACAAATCCCGGCGGCCGCGTCTTGGCCTGGGTCATATAGCGCAGCTTGATCCGTCGGCCGCCCGGCGCGGGGGGCGGGTGCGCCTCCATCATGCCGGTCAGCCAGCGGTTCAGATGCGCCGTGGTCACCCGGCGGTTCCACACCTCATGGGCCTTGATCACAGCGGCCTGCAATTTATCCAGCCCTCTGCCCGTCTTGGCCGATACGGTGACCAGAGGCGCGCCTTTCAACTGCGGCAGAAGCCGCTCGAAAGACTCGCGCAAGACCTTGATCTTGTCATTCTTTTCGTCTTCAAGATCCCATTTGTTCACGGCGATCACCACGGCGCGGCCTTCACGTTCGGCCAGATCGGCGATGCGCAAATCCTGCTGTTCGAACGGCACCGCCACGTCAAGCAGCACCACCACGACCTCGGCAAACTTCACCGCGCGCAGGCCGTCAGACACCGACAACTTTTCCAGCTTTTCCTGGATCTTGGCCTTCTTGCGCATCCCCGCCGTGTCGAACAGGCGCACCGGAACGCCATTCCAATCCATGTTGACCGAAATCGCATCGCGGGTGATGCCCGCCTCGGGGCCCGTCAACAACCGTTCTTCGCCAAGAAACTGATTGATAAGCGTGGATTTTCCGGCATTAGGCCGCCCTACGACAGCCACCTGCAACGGTTTCGTCTTTGTCGGAACGCGTGGCGCGTTTTCGTCTTCGGACACATCCACATCGGTTTCCGGTGCCTCGTCCGACGTGGCCGCCGCGCGCAGATCAAACTGATCGGACAGCGGGCGCAACTGTTCGTAAAGATCGTTCAACCCTTCGCCATGTTCAGCCGACAAACGAATCGGTTCGCCCAGCCCGAGGGAGTAGGCCTCGATCACGCCGCCATCGGCAAGGCGCCCTTCGGCCTTGTTCGCCGCAACGATCACATGCGCGTTCTTCTTGCGCAGGATTTCGGCAAACACCTGATCGGCCGGAAGAACCCCGGCGCGCGCGTCGATCAGGAACAGACAAACATCGGCCATTTCCACCGCACGCTCGGTTAAACGCCGCATCCGGCCCTGAAGCGAATCGTCGGTCGCCTCCTCCAGACCGGCACTGTCGATCACGGTGAACCGCAAATCACCCAACCGCGCCGCGCCTTCGCGCAAATCGCGCGTGACCCCCGGCTGGTCATCGACCAAAGCAAGCCGTTTGCCCACGAGCCGGTTGAACAGCGTGGATTTGCCCACATTCGGGCGGCCGACAATGGCCAGGGTAAAGCTCATGGTGCCCTCACGGCGTGGCGAAAAAAGTGGTTTACACCTTATCGCGTCTAACGGAAAGCGTGAAGCTGGCCATTGGTGGATACGATATACAAACTGCGCCCCGCCACGATGGGGTTGGTCGCCGCCCCGCCGGGCAAGGCGACACTGTGGATCAGCGCGCCGGTTTCAGGTGCAAAGGCACGCAGGGCGCCGTCACCTGACCCGACCCACAACTGCCCGCCCGCCAGGACAGGACCATAATTGCCCACAACCGCCTTACGCTGTCTCGCCGCCTCTTTCACGAAGAACGGCAATTCCGTGCCCCAGACCCGCGCCCCGGTTTCCGCGTCCAGCCGAACCAGCTCGGCCTTGTCCGAAACAGCAAATACCGCCCCCCCGGCGACGATCACCGGGCTCATCGCGCCTTCGGTCGCCGACCACAGGGTTTGCCCGCTGGCCAGATCCACCGCGACGGTGCGGCCGGACGGCCCCCCCGCAAACACCCGATCACCCACGATCACCGGATCACCGCTTATGTCGGACACCCGGGCATAGACGCGGCCCGGACGCTGGCCTGCCACAAAGCTGCTCCAGATACGGGTGCCGCCAGCGGGCAGAACGCTGATCAGTTCGCCGTTGGCGAAGGGCAGAATGACCTGCGCCCCGGTGACGGCAGGCGCGGCGCCCCCGACAACGCCCGATGGGCTGGGCGTGCCTGATACGGTCCACACCACGCGGCCCGTTTCGATGTTGACGGCCCAGCCTGTTGCATCGCGCGTGACGACATAGGCCAGATCGTCCACGACACTTGGCGCTCCGGCCACCGACGCGTCCAGTTCCTGTGTCCACTGCCGCGCGCCCGTCGCCACGTCCAGCGCCACGAGATCACCAAAACCGGTGCTGACCAACAAACGGTTGCCCGACACCGCCAGCCCCGCACCCGACGCATCATCGGGATTGTCGCCTGGCGGCGTCAGATCGACCGACCACAGCGGCGCGCCGGTGGTGGAATGGGCCATCACGGTGGCACGGCTGTCGACGGTGAAGATGCGGCCATCGGCGACCACGGGATCAGCCGAGATACGGTGGCGTCGGTCTTCGCCCTGACCGATCGGCACGCTCCACGCCGGGGTCAGGGCCGTGGCCAGTGCCGGATGGGTCAGCGCGTGCGCGGCGTTGCCGGCGCGATGCGTCCAATCGGCATGGGCCACCGGGGCGGGCAAGGTCAACGGTGCCGCCAGCACCGCAGGTTCAGGGGTGGCGTCGCCGCGCAGATCGGCCCGCAGATCCAAACGCTCGCCCGACAGGATCAACTGGCGTTCTGCGCAGGCCGAAACAAGTGCCAGCGACGCCAGACCTGCGATCACCGTTTTGCTCAGATACATCCGTGCCTCCTGCCCCCGTGCGCCGGAACCGTGCCGTGCAACACAGCTCGGACCTTTGCCAAAGCCGATTTTCATGCCGCGTCCAGCGTACCGCCCAAGGCGATAATCATCTGCGAAACCCGGCGGCGCAAGCCTTGGCTGACCTGATCTTCGGCCAGTATACCCTGAAGGCGGTCCAAGGCCGCGTCGTGCTGGCCCTGCGCCACCTCGGCCAGGGCGATCTGTTCCAGCGCCAGCAGACGATACGGCGCGCCCGGAATGGTCAGCGGCGTCAGCCGTTCGATGCGCGCTTCAGGCGACAGGCCACTGTCGGGGCGCATCACGAATTTCAGCAGTGCCAATTCCCGGTAAACCGGCGGCAACGCCGTGTCTTGCGTCAAAGCCGCAAGCGCGGAGGTCACACTGGCAGTGTCCGCTGCCGCATCTTGCGCGGCAAACATAGTGACCAGCGCCTGTTGGCGCGGCGTGACCACCGGCACATCTGCCAGAGCGGCACGCCGGGCGGCGGCATCATCCTGCTCCAGCGCGGCAAGGATTGCATCCCCGAACGCCTGCGCCACGCGGGCATCGCGGGCCTTTTGCCATTCGTTATAGGCCGCCCCGCCAACCAGCAACAGCACCGCAATCACCGCGATCCAGCCATATCGGCGCAGTGCGGCGAACAGGCGGTCGCGGCGCAACTCTTCGGTGACCTCTTCGATGAAACTGTCGCTGTTGCTCACGGGGCTGTCCTTTGCTTATCCTTATGCTCTCTTACCCCGTCCGGGGCGGCAATGCCAAGGGTGCTGCGACATGCGGTCCGGCGTCCTTGCGCCGGTTTGTCGGAAAGTTTAATCTGAACCGATTGGTTCAGCGTAAGAACACCATATTTCAGATGCAAACCCATCGCACCCGTTTGATCGCCGACTTGCCCTGAATGAGGCCCTAATGCGCATCTTCTCGATCCTGACTGCTCTGCTTGTCACCGCGACGCTTTATCTGCTGGTGTTTGAGCGCCCGGCATTGATGGCCTTTGCCCTGGGCGAAGAGGGCGCGACGCCACAAGAGGTGGTCGTAGAAGATGCGGTTGCGCCTGACACGCGGGTGTCGGTGGTGGCTTTGAATTCTACCGCAACGGTAATCGACAGTGCGGTTTTGTTGCGTGGCCGCACAGAGGCGGCGCGCGAAGTTATGGTCAGTGCGGAAACGAACGGCCGCATCATCAGCCAACCCCTGCGCAAGGGCGGTTTTGTCACCGAGGGGCAAATGCTGTGCCAGCTTGATCCGGGCACCCGCGCCGCACAACTGGCCGAAGCCGAGGCGCGGCTGGTCGAGGCGCGGGCGCGTGGCCCTGAATCGCTTGCCCGTGTTGCCGAAGCCGAGGCGCGGCTGAGCGAGGCAATGATCAACGACAACGCAGCGCGCAAACTGTCGCAGGATGGATTCGCCTCGCAGACCCGCGTCGCCCAGACGGCTGCCACCGTCGAATCGGCCCGCGCGGCGGTACAGGCGGCGAAATCGGGGCTCGACTCGGCCAGTTCCGGGGTGCAGGCCGCCGAAGCCGCCGTGGCCGCCGCCCAGCGCGAAATCGACAAACTGACGATAAATGCGCCATTTGCCGGGCTGCTGGAGACCGACACTGCCGAGCTGGGCACCTTGATGCAATCCGGCGCGCTGTGCGCCACGGTGATTCAGCTGGACCCGATCAAGCTGGTCGGGTTCGTGCCGGAAACCGAGGTGACCAAGGTACAGGTCGGCGCGATGGCCGGGGCCCGGCTGGCCTCGGGGCAACAGGTGGCGGGGCGGGTTACCTTTCTGTCGCGCAGCGCCGACCCAAACACCCGTACCTTTCGCACAGAAATTGAGGTGGGCAATGCCGACCTGACAATCCGTGACGGGCAAACTGTTGAAATATATATTCAAACCGAAGGGCGCAGCGCGCATCTGGTGCCACAGTCGGCGCTGACCCTGAATGATGCGGGCGATCTGGGGCTGCGCCTGGTCGCCATGGGCAACGTGGCAGAATTTGCGCAGGTCAGCGTTTTGCGCGACACCGTGGATGGCGTCTGGGTTGCCGGGCTGCCGGATGAGGTGGCAATCATTGTGGTGGGTCAGGAATATGTCACCGACGGCGTATCGGTCGCCCCGACCTTCCGCGCTGACATGTCCGAGGTGGGCCAATGACCGGTATCGTCGATTGGGCCGCGTCGCGGGCGCGGATGGTTCTGGCCTTTATCGCCTTGTCACTGCTGGCGGGGGGGCTTGCCTATGGATCGCTGCCGAAAGAGGGCGAACCCGATATTGAAATTCCGGCGCTGTTCGTGTCGGTGCCTTTTCCCGGTATCTCTGCCGAGGACAGCGAAAAGCTGTTGGTCAAGCCGATGGAAACCGAACTGTCCGATCTGGACGGGCTGAAGAAAATCTCGGGCACGGCTTCGGAAAACTATGCCGGTGTTGCGCTGGAATTTGAATTCGGCTGGAACAAATCCCAGATCATCGCCGATGTGCGCGACCGGATGAACACGGTCGAAGCGAAATTCCCGAATGGCGCTGACAAGTATTCGATCAACGAAATCAACTTTTCCGAATTTCCGATCATCATCGTCAACCTGACCGGCGCCCTGCCCGAACGCACGTTGCTGCGCGTGGCCAAGGATTTGCAGGATCGCCTTGAAGGGTTGGAGCCGGTGCTGGAGGCGGCGCTGGCCGGACACCGCGATGAAATGGTCGAGGTCGTCATCGACCCGCTGCGCCTGGAATCCTATAACGTCACCGCTGCTGAACTGATCAACGTGGTGCGCAACAACAACCAACTGATCGCCGCTGGCGAGGTTGAAACCGACAACGGAACATTCTCGGTCAAGATCCCGTCGTCGTTCGAGGATCAGCGCGACATTTACAACCTGCCCGTGAAGGTGGATGGCGACCGCGTGGTCACACTGGGCGATCTGGCGCAAATCCGCCTGACCTTCGAGGACCGCACCGGCACCGCCCGGTTCAAC
>JAACVA010000143.1 GCA_009992615.1 Rhodobacterales bacterium | reverse complement strand
GCGATCTTCGAGATAGCGCTGGAACATCCGGTCATGGTTGCCCTTCAGCACGATCCAGGGTTCGCCCACCGCAATTCCGTCGATAAGGTGCTGAATCACCGCGCGGGTGTCCGGCCCTCGATCGGGCAGATCACCGAGGTGGATCACCGGCGCATCGTTGCCACCATGGCGCGCCCGGTCCGCAACAATCCGGTCGTGTGCGGCGCGCAGCATGTCAAACTGTCCGTGAATGTCACCAATGGCATAAAGGATCATCGTTGGGCCTTTGTTCGGGTTTCACGCAGGATCTCCGGACGGCCGGTCCGGTCCAAGTCATCGCCCGGAAAACATTCAATGCCTCCGGCGGAGGTATTTTCAGCAAGAAAGAGACGTGGCTCAGCCATGCGCATTGACCTGCTCAAGGATATGCGCCGCCGTCATCAGATCGAGATGCGCGCCGCCGCCGTTCTTGAACAGAGTGATCTGGGCGGGCGTATCACGCCGGAAGGTGCCGCCGGCAAGATCGTAGAAATCGGCGCGGATGTCGCTCTGCGCGATGGTGCCGGCGGTGAGGGGAATTTTCAGCTCGCCTATATGATCCAGTGTGGTGTCACGGCTGTCGACGAAGATCGTGGCGCGGATCAGCGCGGTATCGTCGGCCTCGCGCATATCGGGGCGATAGGCGCCGATCAAATCGACATGCTGGCCCGGGCGCAGCCAGTCGCCGCGCAGGACGGGTTCGGTGGCCATGGTCGTGCCGATGATGATGTCGGCGGCATTGACTGCGCCGGGCAGGTCATCGGTGGCGGTGGTGCGGTCGTTCTCCATGGCGCGGCCATTTTCAGCGGTGCGGTTCCACACCGTGAACCGCGCCTTCGGGAACAGCGCACCATAGGCCGCCCGGGTGCATCGGGCCTGGTTGCCCGCGCCAAGTATCAGGATGCGTTCGCTGTCGGGTCGGGCCAGGTGGCGCGCGGCCAGCAGGCTGTCGCCCGCCGTCTTCCACTTGGTCACGAGGTGGAAATCAATCAGCGCGGAAAGGGTGCCGTCGGTGTCGGAATACAGGTTCACCGCGCCGTTCACCATCGGATCCTGGCCCGGAAAGATCGTCGCGGTTTTTACCGCGATGCCCAAGCCGTCAATCCATGCGGCACGCGACAGCACGGTATCCTTGCCGCGATACAGGAAGCTGTCCTTGATCTGCGCCTTTGGCAGGCGGTGCCCGGCGGCCAGCGCATCGGTCAACACCAGCCAGTCCAGCGCGCTGTCGCCCTGGGCAAATGTGACTGTGACAAAGCTCATGCCGCCTCATCCGGGGTCAGCAGCCCTGCGGCAACCAAACGGTCGGCCCAGCCCTCGGGCCCGGTGAAATGGTGGGTCTGCCATCCACGGGCGGCGGCCACGGCAATGTTGTCGGTCCGGTCGTCGGTGAACAGCAGCGCCGCCGGATCAAGGCCGCACTCCTGTTCCACCATCTGGTAAATCCGCGCCTCGGGTTTGATCACCTGCATGTGCCCCGACACATAGGCCCGGTCGAAATCGGCCAGAAAATCATAGGCTGTCTTGGCCAGAGCAAAGCTGTCGACGCCAAAATTGGTCAGCGCGAACACCGGCACCCGCTTTGCCTGCAAGGCCCGCATCAGGCGCACCGAATGGGGAATGACCGGGCAGGCAAGCTCAAGCCAGTGGTCATGCCAGGCGCGGATTTCGGCGCGCCAGTCGGGATGGGCTTCGGCCATGTCATAGATCGTCGCGCGGAAATCTGCGCCCCGATCCACCCGATCATTCATCGCGTGCAGATCGACCTCGGCAAACATTGCGCGGCGCCGGTCGGGGCCGATGATCCGGTCATAGTAGCGTTCGGGCTGCCATTCGATCAGAACGTTGCCGATGTCGAAGATCACCGCCTGAAGGGTCATGCCAAATCCTTTTCCGCTGCCCGGATCGCACGGTCCAGCCCATCCAGGAAACGCGACCGGTCCGCCTTTGTAAAGGCCCGCCCGCTGCCCTGGCGGAACGGATCGGCGGCGCGCAAATCGGTCATCAGATCGCGGGTGGCCAGGATCGTGCCGATATTGGCGCGGGTCAGGGCGTCGCCATTGTGCTTGATCACGCGGGCGCCATTTTCGATGGCGCGGGCCGCCAAGGGAATGTCACCCGTCACCACCACGTCGCCACGCGTCGCACGCTCGGCGATCCACATATCGGCCACATCAGGCCCGTCGGGCACGATCACCAGTTCCACGAAAGGGTTGCGCGACGGGCGCAGCCCGCCGTTGCAAACCAGATACATTTTGGTGTTCAGGCGGGTTGCCACCACCTCGGCCTCGGCCTTGACGGGGCAGGCATCGGCATCGACATAGATCATTGGCACAGCGCCCCGGCATGAAAGGCGATGTGATCGGCCATGAAGGTGGCAACGAAAAAATAGCTGTGGTCATAGCCGGGTTGCATCCGGAACGTGCCCTGCTGGCGCCGCGCCACCATAGCATCGGCCATTGTTTCGGGGCGCAGCTTGTCAAGAAACGGATCATCGGTGCCGGTGTCAATTAGAACCGGGCCATCGAAACCCGCTTGGGCCATCAACAGGCTGGCGTCATGGGCGCGCCAAGCGGCCTCATCTGCGCCCAGATAGGCGGTCAGCTGTGGGCGGCCCCAATCGCTGGCCATCGGATTGCAGATCGGTGAGAACGCCGAAACGCTTGCAAAGCGCCCCGGCAGGCCCATCGCCAGAGTCAGCGCGCCATGGCCGCCCATCGAATGACCGGTGATCGCTTGCCGCGCGAAATCCAAAGGCTGGTCGGCCAGGGCGGCCGGCAGATCGGCGTCGATGTAATCCCACATGCGGAACTGCGGCGCCCAAGTCGCCTCGGTCGCGTTCAGATAGAACCCGGCACCCTGCCCCATGTCGAAAGCTGGGTCATTGGGCACGTCCTCGCCGCGCGGCGAGGTATCTGGGAACACCAGAGCGATGCCGTTGGCAGCCGCATGGGCCTGGGCGCCCGCCTTGACCATGGCGTTCTCATGGGTGCAGGTAAGGCCCGACAGAAACCACAGGACCGGGACGGGGCCGCGTTTCGCCTGGGGCGGCAGGAACAGACCAAAGGTCATCTCGCCGCCACAGGCGGATGACGCGTGGCTGTACACGCCCTGCACCCCGCCGAAACAGGCATTCTCGGAAATCGTCTTCATCGCGGCACCCCTTCACGTTGCGCCATGGCTATCGCGGCAGGCCCCAAGTGACAACACCGCCCTCAAGGATCCAGGCGATCACCAGCGAAACAGTAACCACCGAAAATGCCGTCGAAATCAAAATCGATGCCGACACCCGGTGGGGCGCCACCCCGTAATGCTGGGCGATGATATACACGTTGCCCGCCACCGGCAGCGCCGAAGCGGCAATCATCACCCCGGCGGTGTAGGGGTCGACCGGCAGCACGAACAGCACCATCACCGCCACAGCCGCAGGGTGCAGAACCAGTTTGCAGAACGACAGCCAACCGGCAACGCGCAACCGCTCGGCCGATTTTCCGGCCAGACTGGCACCAATGGCAAACAACGCACCAGGTGTGGCGGCACCGCCGAGAATCGCCAGAAACTCGTTCATCGGCGCCGGAATCGGCCATTCCAGAGCCGCCCAGGAAAACCCCAAAGCAATCGACACGATCATCGGGTTGCGCATCAGGCCCAACCCCACGGTGCGCAACACGCCAAAGGCCAGCCGACCATCGCGCGCCCCGGTGATCAGGATCACCACAAGGCTGCCAAAGACAATCAGATCAACCGCCAGGATCAGCATCACCGGCCCGATCGCCGCCTCGCCCAGCAACAGCACCAACATCGGCACACCCAAAAAACCGACATTGCCGATCACCGCGCATTGCGCCTCGATTGCCGCCTGTTCCACACCAATGCCCCGCGCAAAGGCAACAGCCGTGGCCAACAGGTAAATCGCCAGCGTCGCCGCAAGGTAGGCCAGCATCAGATCGGTATCCAGCACCGACCAGAACGAAAGGTTGGCCGCAAACCGGAACAGCATGGCCGACAAGGCAAAGTAGAAAACGAACTTGGTCAGATATGCCGTCGCTTCGGCGGTAAAGAACCGCGTGCGACCGGCCCAGAACCCGAGGGCAATCAGCGCAAAGAACGGCAGGGTTTTCAGGAATATTGCAACCATGCTTCGTGGTTATCGCGCCATCGGACGATACACAATCCGGCCCGGTTTCTTCTTTGGAAAAATACTCCCCCCGGAGGGTCCGGCGCCGAAAACGTCACCCCTGCCCGATCAGGATCCCCGCCGCCAGAACCAATCCGCCACCCAGCACCACCTGCAAGGCGGCGCGCAGGAACGGTGTCTGCATGAACCGGTTCTGAATCCAGGCAATCGCCCACAACTCGACGAAAACCACCGCCCCCGCCACCGCGGTCGCCGTCCAGAAATCGGGAATAAGGTAGGGCAGTGCATGACCCAGCCCGCCAACGGTGGTCATCACCCCGGCGGCGATGCCCCGCTTCAGCGGGCTGCCTCGCCCCGAAATCGCGCCATCATCGCTGGCCGCCTCGGTAAAGCCCATGGAAATGCCCGCCCCGACCGAGGCTGCAAGGCCCACGAGGAACGTCTGCCAGGTGTCGCCCGTGGCAAAGGCCGCCGCAAAGATCGGCGCGAGTGTGGACACCGAGCCATCCATCAACCCGGCCAACCCGGGTTGCACCCAGGTCAGAATGAACTGCCGATGGGCGGTGCGTTCCTCGGCGCCGCGTGTGTCATCGCCCAGATGTTGCGCGACAAGGGTATCGGCCAGGCTGGAATGGCCCGCCTCGGCCGCCGCCAGATCGCCCAACAGCTTGCGCGTCCCGGCGTCCTTGGTAGCGGCGGCAGCACGTTCGTAAAACGCGCGGGCGTCGTTTTCCATCGCCTCTGCCTCGTCCCGGATCCGTTCAAGGCCCAGATTCTCGATCAGCCAGGTGGGGCGGCGGGCGTAGAAGCCCGAAACATGTTCGCGCCGGATCAGCGGAATCACCTCGCCAAAGCGCTGTTGGTGCAGGGCGATCAGCCGGCGACGGTGCTCGTCTTCCTCGGCTGCCATGCCGTCGAACACGGCGGCCGATCCGGGAAAATCACCGCGCAACCGCTGGGCATAGGTACGATAGATCCGCGCGTCGTCCTCTTCCGACGAAATGGCAAGCGCCACGATTTCCTGCTCGCTCAGCTCGGCAAAACGGCGACGGTTGGACACTCCGGGGATCATGGCACACCTTTCATATTAGAACGGTTCTAATGTACGTTCTGGCGCGGCAAAGGCAAGATGGTTTGCACCCCTTGCGGCACCGTGGCGCAACACTCCTGCCGCAGGGCAGATTTCTTGCGCACACTGAACCAATCCGTTTACAAAGATCCAAAGGGGCCGGGATGAACGCAGTCGACGACAGTATCAAGAAGGGGCGCAAGTTCGACCAGGTTCTGGAAGGGGCACGGACGGTTTTCCTGCGCGACGGCTTTGAAGGCGCCAGTGTCGATGACATCGCCAAAGAGGCGGGGGTATCGAAGGCGACGCTTTACAGCTATTTCCCTGACAAGCGTCTGTTGTTCATGGAGGTCGCCAAGGGCGAGTGCCGCCGCCAGGCCGACACCGCCATGGCCGCCATCGACATGGCCCGCCCGCCCGCAGAGGTCCTGTATCAAAGCGGTCTGCACATGATCCGGTTTTTTCTGTCGGATTTCGGCCAGAACATGTTTCGCATCAGCGTGGCAGAAACCGAACGGTTCCCCGAACTGGGCTGCCAGTTCTATGAAAGCGGGCCGGCCCTGGTGGAAAGCACCCTGTGCCACTATTTCGATCTGGCTATTTCCCGGGGTGAATTGCAGGTGCAGGACCGCGCATTGGCCGCCCACCAATTCGCCGAGCTGTGCAAGGCACAGCTGTTTGCGCGGCTGGTGTTCGGGGTGCAGTCGCGGTTCAGCGACGCCGAGATCGACCGTGTGATCCGTGGCGCGGTGGACATGTTCGTGGCCCGTTATGGCCTGCGCTGCCCGGCCCCGGACAGCGCCTAGTCGCGGCGGCGCAGCTCGAACTGGCTGCCCACCTTGCGGGTTTCAAAGCGTTTCAATTCCAGCACCAGGTCGCTCAGCTTGCGCTTGCCATAGGTGCGGGTGTCGAAATCAGGGTTGTCGGCCATGATGTATTGGCCGAGCGGCCCCAGGGCATACCATTCGTCGTCCTGTGCGATCTTGTCCATCGCCCGCAGGATCAGTGGCACGGCATTGACCGGCGGCTGTTTGCCCGACGCCACCACGGGCGCCTCGCCCCGGACTGCGGGAATGGCCGGCACCTCGTCGATTATGTTCTCGATCAGGATAAACCGGTTGCAGACATTGCGCAGCGATTCCGGCGCCTTGCCTTCACCGATGCCGATCACGTCAAGGCCCTGTTCCCGGATCCGGTTGGCCAGCGCGGTGAAATCGCTGTCGGAACTGACCAGGACGAACCCGTCGAAACGCCCGGTGTGCAGGATGTCCATGGCGTCGATCACAAGACCGATGTCGCTGGCGTTCTTGCCTTTGGTGTTGGCGGTTTCCTGATGGGCCACAAGGCCCAGCGCCCGCACCGTGACCGTCCAGTTGGCCAACTGGCCCGACGACCAGTCGCCATAGACCCGGCGCAAGGCAGGTTCGCCGAACGAGGTGATTTCCTTGAGGATTGCACCGGCGTATTTGGCGGGAATGTTGTCGGCGTCGATCAGGACGGCATATAGCGGGCGGTTGTTCTGTTTCATGTTTGCTGTCCTAGCACAACGCCGGGCGATTGACAGGTCTGTCGTGATGCCGGATTTTCCGTGGCCCCCGGCAAAGCGGGGCGATCATGCGTAAGCGCGCGGAATGCGCGGCCTTGTCAGGGATTTGAAAAGATTCGGTTCGTCGGCGTCAAGATTGGTGAATCCCGCGCGCCGGTGGGGCATTGCCCCCGCCAGAAGGTGGCAGTTTGCGCTGAAACTACACGGCCTCGCCTCTGCACTCAAATTTTTTTCGCCCAATTTTGATGCACTGTCAGTGGCTTGTGTGAAAGTTAACGTATCCTGCGGCATTGAAGATTTTTTCGTAAAGGTCCGGCAAGGGTGATGTGGTTATGTCACGGGATCACCTCGGACAGGTGTCCGGGCGAGGGGAAAGGCGCAAGGCCGTGATTTCGGGGGGTGTCGGTGCAGGGGTGCCCGACACAACCGTGATCCGAACCACGGCAACAGCGTCAAACGGCGGCCCGCCCCGATGGCGATGCCGCCCTGAAAGGGGCATTCGAAACGATGCTCCTGCTGCGGATCAGGTCCGTATCGCGAAACCGAGGAATCGATTTGAAACCACCCCCCACGGTCGCGCAGCTGCACCGTGGGGGCCTTGATCGGAGTGGAGTTACCGGATCACGCGCAGCCTTGATGCCCGGCTGGCGGTCTTGCAATCCAGGGGTCAGCACCACAGGGGACAGCAACCAACCGGAAGTGATAGAATGTACCAGCAACTTGTCGAAAAAGCCCGCGAACGCCGCAAGATCGCGCTGCGCGAGGCACGAATGCCGCACCGGAACATTTTCTGGGATGGCACACCGCCCACTGCGGAAAGGCACCACACGGTGCTTGCCCAGATGAGCGATCTGCGCATCCGCCTTGGCCGCACGCGCGAACCGCTGATTGCCACTTTCGTCTGAAGCGGCCAGATGTGCCATGGCGCCCAAGGGGCGTTGCACAGGACACCAGGCAATATCAGGGGCGACACCGGGTGATGGCCGCCGGAAGGCGCACGACCAGCATGGCAGGCCAGACGGCTAAAGCTGGACAAAACCCTTTGCCGCCGGATCGAACCCCCACAAACCGCCTTCGCCAATGTCGGTCCACAGCCCGTGCAACGTTGTCTGTTCACGCTGCACGGCCTCGGCCACAAAGGGAAAGGTCATCAGGTTTTCCAATGAAATTCGCACCGCCGCCTGTTCCAGATCGGTGCGGCGTCGCGCCTCGTCATCCCCGATCAGCGCGTCATAACCGGGGCGCAGAATATCCATCCAGCGCCCGATGAAACTGGTCTTCTGCTCAAGCTCGGGGGCGGCGCCGGAACACATGTCGTAACAGCCCTGCACCCCACCACAGTTGGAATGGCCCAGCACGATGATATGCACCACATGCAGCGCGCTGACCGCATATTCCACCGCTGCCGACGTGCCGTGATGATCGCCATCGGGGCTGTAGGGCGGCACGAGATTGGCGATATTGCGGTGGATAAAGAATTCACCCTGCTCGGCCCCGAAGATCGAGGTCACATGCACACGGCTGTCACAGCACGAAATCACCATGGCGCGCGGGCGCTGTCCTTCATCGGCCAGACGGCGATACCACGCCTTGTTCTCGGCAAAGGTGGTGGCGCGCCAGCCATGGTAACGTTGGACCAGATAGCCGGGCAGAGGGCGAACGAAATCCATTTTTCAGCGTCTTTCCTAGAGATACTGATTTCAACTGTAGTGTGTATTTTCAGGGAATTCGAGAGATTTCCCCACCCGGCACGCAAGGAATTGTTGAGCGTTTCGTGGGATGGTGCACCGGGGCGTGAGAGGTGGAACATGATACAAAACGGCAAGACCGTAGCAACACTGCGGCCAATCGAAGGGGTTTCGATCGATCCCGCCTGCATGGCTTTGTTGCGCCAGGCGGGCGCCGCCAGCCAGACCGACCGGATGATCGGCGAGGCTTTCGAAGATCTGGCGCTGGGTCTGGCACGGGCGGCGGGGGCCTATCGCGACGGCCGGTTCGAAGATGTCAGCCGCGAATCTGTGGCGATCGGCAAGATCGCCGCACGCATCGGTGTCGACCGGATGGCGCGGGTTGCCTTTACTGTTGCCGCACTGGCCAAGGGGCGCGATCCCGTGGCACTGTCGGCCAATCTGGCGCGGCTGATGCGGCTGGGCAATAACGCGCTCAGCACGATCTGGGATTTGCAGGATCAAATCGTGTAGGTCTGGCACCGGTGGGGCTTGCCGGCGCGGCAGGCAGGTCTAGGGTGGCGCGGAACCGCAATTTGCGAAAGGCCACCTTGCATGACCCTTACCTTCGCCCCCGTCGGCACACCCGCCCGGCCCTTGCATGTCGTCAACGACACAGAATGTGCGGCCTGGTGCGCCACCCAGGATGCGGCAACCCAAAGCTGGGTGCGGGCCAACAGCTTTACCGGCGCGGCGGGGGTGACATTGCTGTTGCCGGGTGCGGATGGCACGGTCGCAGGGGCCGTGGTGGGCCTGGGCACGGCCGAAGATGCCGCC
>JAACVA010000142.1 GCA_009992615.1 Rhodobacterales bacterium | reverse complement strand
TTGGCGATTTCAATCCGCCCGAACCTTTCAAGATAGCTCATCCCGAGAAGCGAGCCGAACATTTCGCCACCATTGACCGAAGCACCGACATTGCGATCCGTCACATCGCCAAGTGCAACGCTGTCCAGCGTAACCCGGGCGATGGGTACGGTGCCGTTGGCCGTCTGGGCGCGGCCCAGATAGGCCAGCCGATCAGTGTCCAGCCCGACAGCGCGTGCGTCGGCGTTGCTCAACACCATGTCGCTGGCGCCGGTGTCGATGACAAAGCGCACAGGCGTGCCGTTCACCGCCAGGCTGATGTCGATCCCGCGCGGCACTTCGATGCGCGCGCCACCGTCAATCACGCTCTGCCGGGGGGCAACATCATTGCGGATGTCGTCCCACAAACCGGTCACGGCAATCGCCCCAAGGAAAATCAGCCCCCAAATTGCCGCCTGCTGTGCCGTCTTGCCCAGCGTTTCACGATTGGTCACAAGAAACCACCCGCCGACCGCAGCACCAAGCAGCACAAGATAAAGAATTCGTCCGATGTCATCGCCTGTCATGCGCCAGACATAGGGCCGCGTGGGACGGTTTGCCAGTGCCCCGATCAGGACCGGCCCCAGACCGGCAGCAGTGCGGTAACACCGTCCACCACGAATTGTACCGACAGCGCGGCCAGCAACATGCCCAGAAGACGCGTGACGACATTCACCCCGACATCGCCCAAGGCCCGCTCCAATACACCGGCGGCCAGAAACAGCGCAAACGTCAGCAACAGCACAGAGCCCAGAACCAGAAGAACCAGAACCAGCGCCGCCAGATCGCCGCCGGTCTGCCCGGTCAGCAGGATCATGGTGGCAATCGCCCCCGGCCCGGCAATCAGCGGCGTTGCAAGGGGAAACACCGATGGGTCGTCGGTGCTGTCCGCCGCCTGGCCCTGACGCCGCTGGGTGCGGCGTTCGAACAGCATGTCCAGCGCGGTCAGAAACAGCAGGATGCCACCGGCAATCCGGAAGGCCGCCATCGAAATTCCGGCAAAGCCCAGAACCGCCTCACCAAAAACCCCGAAAAGCGTCAGAAGCACCGCCGAGATCAACAGCGCGCGCACCCCGATCGCGCGGCGCTGTTGCGGCGCCATCCCCTTGGTCAGCGCAACGAAAAGTGGCGCCAGGCCGATCGGGTCGATCACCACGAAAAGGGTGACAAAAGCGGTGATGTAAAACGCGAAGTCCATCGTCTAAGCCTTTGTATCCTCAAGCTTTTCAAGAGATTTCATCCACAGGCCCTCGGCGCGGTCCAGTGCCTCCATCACTTCGGCGTACTTCTTTTGCCACACCTCGGCCTCGCCCAGCTTTTCGGGTTCATACAGCCCCGGATCGGCCAACTTTTTCGCCAGCTTGTCGCGCATGGTTGACAACTTGCCCACCCGCTCTTCGCTGCGTTTCACCTCGCTGCGCAGGGCTGCGATGTCTTGCGGGCTGGCCTGTTTCGGCCTGCTGGCGCCTTTGGATTTCTCGTTTGGCGTATCGGCCGACAACAGCATCTTGCGATAGCTTTCCAGATCGTCATCATATGGCGTCACGCGGCCATCCTTGACCAACCACAGACGGTCGGCCACGAGCGACAGCAGGTGCATGTCATGGCTGACAAGGATCACAGCCCCGGTATAGGCGGTCAGCGCGTCAACCAACGCCTCGCGCGATTCCATGTCCAGGTGGTTGGTCGGTTCGTCGAGGATCAGCATGTGGGGTGCGTCGATGGTGGCGACCAACAGCGACAGCCGTGCCTTTTGCCCCCCCGACAGGCGGCCCACCTCGGTGTCCACCTGATCGGCGTTCAGGCCGAACCCGGCCAGACGGGCGCGGTGACGGCCCGGCATTTCCTTTGGACGCATCCGGCGCAGGTGTTCCAGCGGCGTTTCATCGGCGCGCAATTCGTCCAACTGGTGCTGGGCGAAATACCCCACGCGCAGCTTGTTCGATTTGGTCAGCCGCCCGCCCATGGGTTCAAGTTTGCCCGCCAACAATTTGGAAAGCGTCGATTTTCCTTCGCCGTTGCGGCCCAGTAGGGCGATCCTGTCATCTTGGTCAATGCGCAAGTTCAGCCGCGACAGCACTGGTTTGTGGTCATATCCGACGCTGCCGGATTCGATGTTCACGATCGGCGGGCTCAGCTCTTCGGGTTCGGGGAAGGTGAAGGCGCGCAAGGCGGCTTCTTGCGGGGTGGTGAAGGTTTCCAGCTTTTCGATCATCTTGATCCGGCTTTGCGCCTGCCGCGCCTTGGTGGCCGAGGCGCGGAACCGATCAACGAATTTTTGCAGATGAACGCGGCGCGCGTCGGTCTTGCTGCGCTGCGCCTCGATGGACGCAAGGCGCGCGGCGCGGGTGCGCGCGAATGTGTCGTAATTGCCGGTGTACAGCGTCAGCTTGCGGTCTTCGAGGTGCAGGATATGCCCTACCGCCCGGTTCAACAGGCCGCGGTCGTGCGAAATCACCAGAACCGAATGGGGATAGCGCGCCAGATAGCTTTCCAGCCAAAGCGCGCCTTCCAGATCGAGATAGTTCGTCGGTTCGTCCAACAGCAACAGATCGGGCGCCGAAAACAATACCGCCGCCAACGCGACGCGCATCCGCCAGCCGCCGGAAAACGCCGAACAGGGCATCAGCTGTTCTTCGTGGGTGAACCCAAGACCGCGCAGGATGCTGGCGGCGCGTGCCTCGGCGCTCCAGGCGTCGATGTCGGCCAGCCGGGCCTGGATCGTGCCGATGCGCACGCCATCGGTTGCGGTTTCGGATTCGGCCAACAGTTCGGCGCGTTCGGTATCGGCGGCCAGAACCGTGTCGATCAGCGACACCTCGCTGCCCGGCACTTCTTGTGCGACACCGCCGATGCGGGCCTTGGCGGGCATCCGGATATCGCCGCCCTCCAGCACCAGTTCGCCGCGGATCAGATTGAACAGAGTGGTCTTGCCGGTGCCGTTGCGCCCGACGATGCCCACCTTGTGACCTTGCGGAATAGCGGCACTGGCGCCTTCGAACAAAAGGCGCCCCTCGACGGAATAGGTGATGTTGTCAATGATAAGCATGGCTGCCGTGTGCCAGTGTGGCCCGGCCGCGTCAATCGCGGCTTTTCACGGGGGCAGCGCCATGCTAGCACGACGCCGCAATTACGGGCGCGGCGCAGGGCCGTCCCAAACCCACAGAGGCAAGAACCATGGCCATTGAACGCACCCTTTCGATCATCAAACCCGACGCAACCAAGCGCAACCTGACCGGCAAGATCAACGCCAAATTTGAAGATGCCGGCCTGCGCATCATCGCGCAGAAGCGGATCCAGCTGACCAAGGATCAGGCCGGGAAATTCTATGCCGTGCACGCCGCCCGCCCGTTCTATGACGAGCTGTGCGAATTCATGGCATCCGGCCCGGTCGTGGTGCAGGTTCTGGAAGGCGAAGGCGCCATCGGCAAGAACCGCGAAGTGATGGGCGCGACCAACCCGGCCGACGCGGCTGCGGGCACGATCCGCGCCGAATTTGCCGAATCGGTCGGTGAAAACTCGGTCCACGGGTCCGATGCTCCGGAAACCGCTGCCGAGGAAATCGCGTTTTACTTCTCGGATCTTGAACTGGTCGGCTGAATTGACCGAACCGGGCGCGCCCACCGTGGTGCGCCCGGTTCAGACCGGTTTGCAGGCCGACATTGCAAGACCAGCAATCGGGTTGCCAAATTCAAAGCGCAACGTGTCGCGGTGCATCAGATCGACGGTGCCGAAACCGGTGCGCGCCAGAACATCCCGAATATAGCCTTCGGAGTGGTGATTCCGCCCCGACGGCGTATAGCCATAGCCGCGGGCGGGGGCCGGCGTTGGCGCCTCTTCCACGGTGAAGATGAACCGCCCACCGGGGCGCAGGATGTCAAAGATATTGGCGAACACCGTATCCAGCGCGCCAAAATAAACCAGAACATCGCCACTGACCGCCAGATCGAAATCGCCTTGCGGAAACGTGTCGCGCACGGCCAGATCGGTGCGCGTCAACAAATCAAAGCTGTCCTTGGCGCGGCATTTCTCCAGCATCGGGATCGACAGGTCGAGGCCATGCAGATGCCGCGCATAGGGCCGCAGGTATGGCGCGCACAACCCGGTGCCACAGCCGGCATCTAAAATGTCGCGGCTGCCGTCGGCGGGCAACCCGAGGATCTGCAACGCTTCTGCGATGATCTCGGGTCCGTTGTTGCCAAGATGGGCAAGTTTCTGGTCATAGGATTCGGCGAAATGGTCGAAAATGCCCGTTGCCATTGTACGTTGGTCGATGGCAAGATCCTGATCGGTCAGTCCGGCGCGCAAGCTGTCGATACGGGTGCGGTCGGCGGGCGTGTTGCAATGCCGCTCGCATGAGTCGAGCAGCGCCAGGGCATCGTCGTCGTGTCCGAAATTGCCCAGCATCGACGCGAGGCTGGTCAGCAGCGCAACAGCGTTCTCCACCCCGGCCAGCGCCGGTTCGGGGTTCAACCTGTGCAGCGCAAACGTATCGGCCTTCAGCATCGCCAGTGTGAACAGGAACAACAGCTTGTGGTCGGTCGGTGCCGCCGCGAAGGCGTTTGCGGCGCAGCGTTCGGCGCCCACAACATCGTCAAGTTCCAGCCGGATCATCGCGGCATGGGCCAGCTCTTGCGGCCGTTCGATCTTATCTTTCTCGACAGTGTCCAGAACGCCCAGCATCTGTTCGCGGATTTTGCTGGCAATATCATCACGTCCCGCCGCGTCTAGGATCGACCGAAACTCGGCCAGCGTCATCATGCCGATGCCGCCCTTGTTCAGGGTTTCGAGGGTTTGCCGCACGGCACCTTCCCGGTCGCCGTCACGCAACAGGCGCCTGGCCTCGGCCAGGTCGTGATCCAGCTGTTCTTCGGGAATTTCGTCTATGGTGCGTTCAAGGCGTGGCTCAGAAGGGCTGTGCATTTGTGTCAATCCATCCATGAAATGACATCAGCTAACCCGATAGTCACGCTTCGGGCCAGTTTTTTCAGCGGGAAGGCGGCGGTTTTCGCGGCGCAATCACACCGATTCGGTTCAATTCTGCCTCAATCGCGGCGCGGCCGCTGTCGGCATGATCTGCCTTCAGTGCGTCGAACCGGGCGCGCAGGGCGGTTTTCTCGGCGCCCTTGCAATCATTCCACGGGCGGCCCTGCAAGGCCATCTCGATCACATAGAAGCTGATGAAATGCGGCCGCGTTCCGCCCGCCAACAGCCGGCCATAGGCTGCGTCGGTGCCGAGGGTGCGCAGCTGTTCGGCGCTGGTGATGCCAACCTGCGCAAACGCCCGTTCGATGGCGGGCCCGAGGTTGCGGATGCTGCTGATCGGGGGGCCCATCATGGACGCCGCGCGTCAGGCTCAGATCGCGGCCCAGTCGGAAAACCGCTGAGTCGGGGTGGCGGGCGTTGTCTGGTTCGGCTGTGGGGCGGGGTGCGCGGGGGCGGGGCGTTGGGGTTGGGTCGGCACTTTGGTTACTCCTGCATTCACCACGATGTGGTGGATATACTTACGGGACAAGATGGCGATTTCAGGGCGCCAGCACTGCCTTTTGACGACATATTCGGGAAAGCGGAATGCCGGAAATTCCGCCTTGGCAGGAATTTGCCGATGGTCTGTTAAGCTTGCCTTTCGCGTGACGATGGCCAGTGTGGAGGTGTCGCAAATTGATCCGAGGTTGCCCATGGCCCGCAAAGTCATCATCACCTGTGCCATCACCGGCGCGATCCATACGCCGTCGATGTCGCCGCACCTGCCGATCACGGCGGAACAGATCACCGATGCATCGGTGGCGGCGGCCGAGGCGGGGGCGGCGATCATCCACTTACACGCGCGTGATCCCGAAACCGGCAAGCCCGACCAGACTCCAGCGGCCTTTGCGCCATTCCTCAAGGTGATCAAACAGCGCTGCGATGCGGTGTTGAACATCACTACCGGCGGGTCGCCCTTCATGCAGGTAGCCGAGCGTGTGGCCCCCGCCGCCACCTATGCGCCCGAGGTTGCTTCGCTGAACATGGGGTCGATGAATTTCGGGCTGTACCCGATGCTGGAGCGGTTTACCGAATTTCAGCACCCGTGGGAGCAGGAATTTCTCGAAGGCAGCCGCGATCTGGTGTTTCGCAATTCATTCCAGGACATCGAATATGCGCTGGAAACCCTTTCGGCCACCGGCACCCGGTTTGAATTCGAATGTTACGACATCTCGCATCTGTACAACCTGAAACACTTTTTCGACCGCGGGCTGGTCAAGGCGCCGCTGTTCATCCAGTCGGTCTTTGGCCTGTTGGGCGGCATCGGCGCCCACCCCGAGGATGTGGCGCATATGAAGCGCACCGCAGACCGGCTGTTTGGCGACAACTTCCAGTGGTCGGTTCTGGGGGCAGGGCGCAACCAGTTACCAATTGCCGCCATGGCGGTGGCGATGGGCGGCAATCTGCGCGTCGGGCTGGAAGATTCGCTGTGGGCCGGGCCGGGCAAGCTGGCCACCAGCAACGCCCAACAGGTGCGTCTGGCGCGTCAGATTGTCGAAGGGCTGGGGCTGGATCTGGCCAGCCCGGACGAAGCGCGCGCGATGCTGGCGTTGAAAGGCGGCGATCAGGTGAATTTCTAGCGCAAGGCCGACGGCACGCATAGCAACCGCGCGCCCCCCCTTGCCGGAGCCCGCGCAATCGCCCAAAGCTGGCGCAGCACATCCAACAGCCGAGGCCCGCCATGACCCGTCCGCCCTATTTCGCCCCGCACGGCGGCCATCCGCCCCAGACCGATCTGTTGACCGGCCGGGCCGTGTTCACCGAAGCCTATGCGGTGATTCCCCATGGCACGATGCGCGACATCACGGTCAGTTTCCTGCCCCATTGGGTTGCCACGCGCCTGTGGATCATCGCCCGCCCGATGAGCGGCTTTGCCGAGACGTTTTCCCATTACATCATGGAGGTATCGCCCGGCGGCGGCAGCACACGGCCAGAGCCCGACGCAAGCGCCCAAGGGGTTCTGTTCGTGGTTGAGGGGGGCGTAGAGCTGACCATCGCGGGGGCCATCCATGCCCTGACGCCCGGCAGTTATGCCTATCTTCCCGCGGGCGCGCTCTGGTCGTTGGTCAACAACGGCGATGCCACAGCCCGGTTTCACTGGATCCGCAAGGCCTATGAGCCGGTTGAGGGGATGGACCACCCGGAACCGATCATCGCCCATGACTCGGCCGTGGCCCCCACCGTCATGCCTGACACCAACGGTGCCTGGGCGACGACGCGCTTTGTCGAACCGGACGATCTGCGCCACGACATGCATGTCACCATCGTGACCTTGCAACCGGGCGGGGTGATTCCCTTCCTCGAAACCCATGTGATGGAGCATGGGCTGTATGTCTTGCAGGGCAAGGGCGCCTATCGGTTGAACCGCGACTGGGTCGAGGTCGAGGCGGGCGATTACATGTGGCTGCGCGCGTTTTGTCCGCAGGCCTGCTATGCCGGGGGGCCGGGGCCGTTTCGGTATCTGTTGTACAAGGACGTGAACCGCCACGCCGCGCTGACCTTCAGGCGGTAACGATCCACGGATCGGTCAGGGGATATTCCTCAAGGTTGGCACCTGCGCCGATCCGGTCGATCACGGCGAACAGGCCGGGCGCGTGCAGCGGCGTCAGCACCCCGTGCCAGGTGCCGCGGTGCAGGTTCACCGCCTGACCGGGCGCGGCCAGAAAGGCCAGTGGCGTGCCGGGGATGCCTCCGGCGTCGGGGGCAACGATGACCAGCCAGGGGTTGGTGTGCATCGGCACAAAAGTCTGGCTGCCCTCGGGATGACGCTCCAACAGATCAAGCCTGTGGGGCAGGGTGCGGGGCACTGCATCAAAAATACTGATGCCCGCGCGCCCGGTGCCGAAATCAAGGCGCGCGCGGTCATGAAACCGGCCGCACAGGCCCTGATTGATGATCTTGTCCGCAGTGCCTGCCGCCTCAATCACATCGCCAAAGGCGGCAAAGGCTGCGGCGGCGAGGGGCCGCGCGATCAGGGTGCGGCTCATGGCAGAAGCGCCTTCAGGCGGTGCAGTGCAATGCGTTCGACCTGACGGCAGGCTTCGGCAAATTCGGCGGTCCGATCCTGGGCAATGCGGCGCCGGAACGCGGCGAGAATGCCCGCCTTGTCATGGTCGCGCACCGCGATGATGAAGGGAAAACCGTGCTTTTCCATATAGCTGGTGTTCATATCGCTGAAGGCCGCGCGTTCGCCATCGCTCAGCGCATCCAGCCCGGCCGAGGCTTGTTCGGCGCTGGAGTCGCTGGTCAGGCGTTTGGCCTGGGCCAATTTGCCCGCCAGATCGGGGTGCGCCTTCAACACCGCAAGGCGCCGGTCCTCTGACGCGGATCGGAACACCCGCGCAAGAGCATTGTGCAGCCCGATCGCCGTATCATGGGCGGCCCCCAGTTCCAGCGCATGGGCGCCCTCGGCGATCCACGGGGAATGCTCGAAAATGCCACCAAACTGCGCGACAAACGTGGCGCGGTCCATCGTGCTGGGCCGTTCGCGGCGATGCGGCGGGTGGACCCGCGCCCAATGGTCGGCGATCTGCGCGCGGGTGGCGAACCACACGCCGTCGTATCCCTTGGCATGGGCGATGAACCGGCGCAGCGCCTCGGCCCGGCCCGGACGGCCCACGAGGCGGCAATGCAGACCGACCGACATCATCTTTGGCGCGCCCTCGGCGCCTTCGCGGTACAGCCCGTCGAAGGTGTCGCGCAGATAGGCGAAAAACTGATCGCCGGAATTGAACCCCTGCGGCGTGGCAAAGCGCATGTCGTTGCAATCCAGCGTATAGGGCACGATCAGTTGATCGCGCGCGCCGAATGTGCGCCAGTAGGGCAGATCATCATCATAGGTGTCAGCGACATAGGCGAATTGCCCGGTTTCGGCGGCCAGGCGCACGGTGTTGACGCTGCACCGCCCGGTGTACCAGCCGCGCGGTGGGCGGCCCACCACCTGTGTGTGCAGGCGGATCGCTTCGGCCATATCGGCGGCTTCGTCGGCGGTGCTGTAATCCTTGTATTCGATCCATTTCAACCCGTGGGATGCAACATCCCACCCCGCGCCCAGCATCGCCGCCACCTGTTCGGGCGACCGGGCCAGCGCCGTGGCCACGCCATAGACGGTGATCGGCAGATCCTTGAGCAGCCGGTGCAGCCGCCAGAACCCGGCCCGCGCGCCGTATTCGTAAATTGATTCCATGTTCCAGTGGCGTTGCCCCGGCCAGGGCGCGGCGCCGACGATCTCGCTCAGGAACGCCTCGGAGGCGGCATCGCCGTGCAGGATACAGTTTT
>JAACVA010000141.1:7797-9418 GCA_009992615.1 Rhodobacterales bacterium | reverse complement strand
GGCCGAGATCGGGCATCCGATCATCGGCGACGGCAAATATGGTGGGTCCGGCCAGGAAAACATGGGCGATGGCTGGGGCGCGCAACTGGGCGGCGATATATCGCGCAAGTTGCACCTGCACGCCCGTTCTTTGACGTTCCAGCATCCGGTGACCGGCGCCATGCTGACCGTTACGGCACCTTTGCCCGAACACATGGCGCGCACCTGGGAACAGCTGGAATGGCTGCCCTCGGATGTGCCTGCCGATCCGTTCGACGACGACACCTGATGGCCGAGTGGGCGGCGAAACGGTTCTGGACCGATGTGTCTTGCGTGCCCGAGGGTGCGGGGTTTGCAGTTTATCTTGACACGCGGCCGGTGCGCACCCCGGCCAAGGCGCCGCTGATCCTGCCCACACTGGCCCTTGCGCAGGCCGTCGCCGCCGAATGGCTGGCCCAGGACAGCAAGATTGATCCGCTGACCATGCCCCACACCCGCAGCGCCAATGCCGCGCTGGATAAGGTGGCCCCCCAGCGTGCAGCGGTCGAATCGATGATCGCCGACTATTGCGGCACTGACCTGCTGTGCTATCGCGCCCCCGCGCCTGCCGGACTGATCGCTGCGCAGTCGGCCGCCTGGGATCCGCTGCTGGGCTGGGCGCGCGCGGAATATGGCGCGGCGTTGAACGTCACCACGGGGGTGATGCCCGTGGCACAGCCGGCCCTGGCGCTGTCTGCCCTGACCGGTGTCATGGCGGCAATGGGCGATTTCGACATCGTGGCGTTCCATGATCTGGTCAGCCTGTCGGGATCTTTCGTGCTGGGCCTGGCTGTGGCGCGGGGGCATATCGCTCCCGAGACCGGTTGGACACTGTCGCGCACCGACGAGGATTGGCAGGCGCGGCAGTGGGGCCTTGACGACGAGGCAGCCGAAAAGGCCGCCCAGAAGCAGGCGGCGTTCCTGCATGCCCATCTTTTCCTGACCTTGGCGAATCAGGAAGCAAAGCACAATTCTGCGCCGTAAAAGCGTTTCCGCAACAGATAGCGCCTATTTTTTCATCTATTCCTGTGATGCGACCCTTGACCTTTCGTGATGATACGCCCCACACTTGCTGTGCTATGGTGGCGCTGACATTTGTCACCTAACGTAACCAAGAACGGTCCAGGGAGGGCCGGATCAACCGCTTTCCTCAAGAAGGCGGGAAAATCAGGAAGAGGTAAAAATGAAAAAAACCGTATTTCTCGGTGCATTGACAGTCACCAGCCTTTTGGCGGGCGCTGCCGCGGCTGCGACGCTGGATGACGTGAAGGCGCGCGGCAAACTGAACTGCGGCGTATCCACCGGTTTGACCGGGTTCTCCGAACCTGACGCAAGTGGCCGTTGGCAGGGGTTCGATGTGGCCGTTTGCCGCGCCGTGGCTGCCGCCGTGCTGGGCGATGCAGACGCTGTTGAATTTGTGCCAACCACCGGCAAGACGCGTTTCACATCGTTGGCCTCGGGCGAAATTGACATGCTGGCCCGCAATACGACGTGGACCTTCAGCCGCGACACCGACCTGAAATTCGATTTCATCGGTGTGAACTATTACGACGGTCAAGGTTTCATGGTGCCCAAGGCCCTGGGCGTGACCAGCGCCAAGGAT